>JAEENM010000139.1 GCA_016283745.1 Bacteroidales bacterium
GTTTCTGCCGAAACAACTGCAACTACTGCGGTATCCGTCGCAGCAACAACACCTTGCCCCGCTACCGTATGACGTTCGACGAGATAATTGCCTGTTGCCAAGACGGTTACAAATACGGCATGCGCACTTTTGTGCTTCAGGGCGGCGAGGATATGTGGTGGACCGACGAACGTCTGGGCGCTCTGGTCTCCGACATCCGCAGCCAATACCCCGACTGCGCCATCACTCTGTCGATGGGCGAACGCTCGCGCGAGAGCTACCAACGCCTTTTCGATTTGGGTGCCAACCGTTACCTGCTGCGTCACGAGACCGCCGACGAGGACCACTACCACTACCTGCACCCCGAGGAGATGTCGTTCCAAAACCGTATGCAGTGCCTGCAATGGCTCAAAGAAATTGGCTATCAGGTGGGATGCGGCTTTATGGTGGGCTCGCCCGGACAGACTCCCGAAACCATCTTCAAAGACCTGCAGTTTATCCGCACTTTCCGTCCGCAGATGGTGGGCATAGGGCCTTTTGTGGCCACACAGCACACCCCCTTCGCCGACCAGCCCAACGGCTCGGTGGAGACCACCCTGCGACTGCTCTCTACCATACGTCTTTTGCACCCCCATGTGCTTTTGCCCTCCACCACGGCTTTGGGCAGCCTGCACCCGCTGGGCAGGGAGCTCGGCGTGCTGGCAGGAGCCAACGTGCTGATGCCCAACCTCTCGCCCGTGGAGAACCGCGAGAAATACAATATCTACGACAATAAGATCTGTCTCGGCGACGGCATAGAGCAGTGCAGCGACTGCCTGCAGCTGCGTATGGGCTCCACCGGACGCAGGATTGTTGTGGAAAGAGGGGATTTCGTAGGCTGAGTTGAAAGTTGAAATTTAGGGGTCAGTTGTCAGTATTCAGTATTCAGTATTCAGTTGATAGCCCCATAGGGGTGAAGAAAAGTCCAGTGGACTTTTCGATAGCCGTAGGCGGAGAACAAAATAAGATGTTAAGGCGTTAAGGTGTGAAGATGTTAAGGCGTGCCTTCGACAGGCTCAGGCACCGAGCGGTGGGTGAGCTTGTCGAACCCCCGCATCGTTGAAATACAAACTCCCCACTCAAAACTCCAAACTATTTCCGAACTGTTTGTGCAATATCACCGCCACAATAGCGTTATATTGTAAATTTGAAATTCGGGACAATATGAAAAACAAATATCTGATTATCGCCTTGTTGTTTCTCGGCACCGGTATTGCTTTTTCGCAGACAAAACCGTTTGAGGGTAAGGTGACATCGACCATACAGGTTGGCCGTGGTTCCAAGACGGAGAGCGTGGAATTCTACAAAAACGGCAACCAAGTTTGCGACATCGCTTATATGAAAACCAAGATGCTTTACAAAGACGGCATCTCGTATACAATCGACTTCTCCGGTGTCCGTCCTGTTGTCACTGTCATTTCCATGTCGGAGGAGAGTAGGAAAAGCCTCAACAAATCATCCAAAATCACTGTCGGTCTTGAAAAAGAGGAGATAAACGGACACAGCTGCATAAAAGTAACGGTGCAGAGCGAAAGCTCTGTCGGCTTTTTTACTGCGAAAAGACACAGTCAGACATGGATAGACACCTCGCTGGCTTTTGCCTCGTCGCTTTCGCCCACAGGCAAAGGGCTGCTGATAAAAAGCATAAGCACCATGGAATTGAACGGCCGCAAGACGACCACCGTGACCGAGGTGGTTTCAATAGAGGAATGTCCGGTGCCCGACAGTCTCTTTTACCTGCCCGACACCACCGAGGCACGTTATATCTACAGCGACGATGTGATTGCATTTGTGAAGAACCCCTCGGACACCGCTCTTGCGAAAAAGATTGCCGACCCCGTCCCCGCAGAGAAGTCCGAGTTGGCCCACTGCGCCGAGATAACCGACGCCACTTTTGCCAAAAGCATAAAGAAAGGCGTATGTGTGGTGGATTTCTCGGCGGTATGGTGCAAGCCATGCAAGATGCTGCAGCCCGTTTTGGACAGTATGGCCGCCAAGAACGTCAATCGTGCCAGATTCTTCACCATGGACATCGACAAATCGAAGAATACCGCCAAAGAGCTGGAAATTAAATCTGTACCGATGGTTATAGTTTTCCTCAACGGAGAGGAAGTAGGACGCATCGACGGCTTCTATCCCGATATGGAGAAACAAATTGAGAAACTTCTGGAAGAAGCTGAATAGATAAATGCAGTTGCGGCGGATTTGGAATCCGACGCAATCGAAATGTTTCAAATTTTAGTCGTTTTTTTGTTCAATCACACTGTTTTTCAAGGGGAAAATTCAGATTTCTAATAAAAAACTTTTAATTCTAAACTCTTAATTATCAACCAATTACCCCCCCTACAAAAATATTGGAAAAATATTTGCATAAAAAGAAATAAAAGTGTAACTTTGCATCGTAAAGTTACCGTGATTGTCTAACTTGCTGTTGTACAATTATGGAGAAGTGAAATGTAAACCAATAAAATAAACTGATATGAAAAAAAATGCTTTAAAGTTATTTGGAGTTTTTGCAATACTGATGACGGTAGTTGTCGTATTTTCTTGCAAAAAAGAAAAAAGTGATAATCAGGACACACCTTCTACAACAGTTGTAGAACCAGAAAGCCAGAATCTGTTGGTTACGGATGTCCACAACTCCGACTGCCTTAACAGCGGCGCAGAGAAAAGCGATACCATTGGGTGGGGTGTAACTCTCGACCGCATTGGGAACGACTTGTATTTCGAATGGTCGCGTTGTATGTCAGGTTGCGGACTTGATAGTTTTGCAGTACAAAGCAACATTATCGGTGATACGCTTGAAATAGATGTTCGCGCGTTTGGCGATTGGGCAAATTGTACGTGCGAATACGACCTCGATGCCACCATTAACAATGTCCCCGCTAAAAGGTTCTTCGTAAAGCTTTACTATGGCATTATGACTTTTGGCCGCAACATGAGAGGAGAGTTGTTTTATTCCAAATGGATGAACTTGTAGCGAAATACCAGTAACACAAACAGAAAAAGAGACGCCCTCGGGTGTCTCTTTTTTTGATTTTCCGGTTGCGGTGGATTTGGAATCCGCCGCAATAGAGTATCGGGATTTCAAATCCCTATATTCAATGTTGCGGATTTAAAATCCGCAACAACCGAATTGTTTTTGTTTAAAGTTGCCTATGTTTTAGAACGATTTTTGCTCAAAGTTGCCTATGTTTTAGAACGATTTTGCTCGAAGTTGCCTATGTTTTAGAAAAAAAATGTATCTTTGCAGTTCGTAATTTGGCAAAAAAATCAAGCAAAGTATGGATTTCGAATCATTGGTGGGACAAATAAAACAAGTTCAGGATGTGTTTCAGGCACAGGCCGCCCATGCTATAAATCTTTCACTTACAACACGAAACTGGTTGGTGGGATATTATATTGTGGAGTTTGAGCAGAACGGCGAGGACCGCGCCAAGTATGGAGACAAACTGCTAAAAACCTTGGCGCAACGTCTTAATAAACGAGGTTTGGGTGAACGGCGATTATATGAATACCGTTTAACTTATCAAATTTATCCCCAACTCGGAGATGTTATTGCGGAGTATATTGTCCAGCATAGTCAGAATGCATTTTTGCGGTTACCAACCGCAAAATCTGTTGGTAGTAATATTGCAATTGAAAAATTGCGGTTGCCGACCGCAATATCTGAAATCCAGAAAGAATCTTGGGAAACCCCTGCAAGTTCGCTTTTTTACAAATTGTCGGCGACCCATCTTATACGTCTTTCAAATATCGACAGCGCCACAAAGCGTGCATTTTATGAGCAAGAGGCTATCCGTGGATGCTGGACGGTAACGGAACTCGACCGACAGGTATCCACGCAATACTACGAACGTATGGGCTTGTCGAAAGATAAAAAAGCTCTGAGCAAGCTGGCTTTGAAAGACGCTCAGCAGCTTACGCCCCTCGATGTGATACATAACCCCGTCACGCTCGAATTTCTTGGCCTGCAGTCGCAGGATGTGGTCACCGAGACCAAGTTGGAAAATACCATACTCAATCACCTTCAACTGGTGCTGATGGAGATGGGGCGCGGCTTCTGTTTCGAAGCACGGCAGAAACGTGTTCTTATCGATCAGGACTATTTCAAGGCCGACCTCATTTTCTACCATAGGATTCTGAAGTGTCACGTCATCATAGACCTCAAAATTGACCGATTCCGTCACGAATATGCATCGCAGCTCAACTGCTACATGAACTATTACAAGCACGAGGTGATGCAGGAGGACGACAATCCCCCAATTGGTTTGTTACTCTGCACTGATTATGGCGAGACCACTGTGCAGTACGCCACCGAAGGCCTCTCGCAAAACCTGTTTGTGAGCAAATATCGTCTGCAACTGCCGACGGAAGAAGAGATGCGTCAGTACTTGTTGGAAAGTGCAACCGAACAAGATTGGGAAGAATATAAAAAAGAGCAGGCTGAAAACAAGAAAAAAAATCAATGATACAGTTTAGTAAATCTATAATACAATAATAATGAGAAAAATAACACTGATTGCCGGAAGCGCGTTGCTGATGCTCGCCACCGGATGTAAAGAAAAAAATACCGCTATGCAAAACGACAATCCTTTTATCGCAGGGTTCGACACCCCGTACAACATCCCCGATTTCGAGAAAATCAAGACAGAACACTACATGCCTGCTTTCAAGGAGGGCATGAAACGTCAGAAAGAGGAAATCGACGCCATTGTGAACAATGCCGAAGCCCCCACTTTCGAGAACACCATAGAGGCGTTCGAATACAGCGGCGAACTGCTCTCTACCGTGAACAGCGTTTTTTTCAACCTCAACGAGTGCGAAAACTCGCCCGAGATGGAAGCCATAGCCGAAGAGGTTACGCCCCTGCTTTCGGCTCACGAGGACGACATCGCCCTTAACGCCAAGCTCTTTGCCCGCATCAAGGCTGTGTACGAGCAGAAAGATTCGCTGCAGCTCAACCCCGAACAGATGCGTCTGCTCGAAGAGACCTACAAAGACTTTGTGCGCGGCGGCGCCAATGTGCCCGAGGAAAAGCAGCCGCGTTTCCGCGAACTCAACGAGCGCATCGCCTCGCTCACGCTGCGTTTCGCCCAAAACGTGCTGAAAGCCACCAACGCCTACAGCAAGAAACTCGACGACGGCACTGAGGTTACCCTGCAGCTGCCCTCGTGGGAACCTTTCATGCAGACCTGTCCCGACCGCAAGTTGCGCGAGGAGGTGTGGCGCGCCTATACCGACCGCTGCAACGGTGGCGAGTTCGACAATACCAAGATTATCGACACCCTCACCAACCTGCGTCTCGAACGCGCCAACATCCTCGGTTTCCCCACCCACGCCGACTATGTGCTCGACGACTGTCTGGCCAAAACTCCGCAAGCCGTGTACAGCTGCCTGATGCAGATATGGACTCCGGCGCTGAAAAAAGCCAAGGCCGAATGCGCCGAGTACCAGAAAATGCTCGAAAAAGACGAGCCCGGTGCCAAGCTGCAGCCGTGGGACTGGCGTTACTACAGCGAAAAGCTGAGAGCCGAGAAATATAGTCTCGAAGACTCCGTGGTGCGTCCCTATTTCGCCCTCGACAACGTGCTTGGCGGCGCTTTCAACGTGGCCAACCGGCTGTACGGCCTCACTTTCGAGCCCACCGACACGCTGCCCACCTACAACAAGGAGGCACGCTGTTTCTTGGTGAAAGACAGCGGCAACGTGATAGGCATATTGTACATGGATTTCTTCCCGCGTAAGAGCAAACGCAGCGGCGCATGGATGACCGAGTTCCGCGGACAGAAAGTGAACCAGAAAGGCGAAAACGTTATACCCATAATTCAGGTGGTGTGCAATTTCACCAAACCCGCTGGCGACAAGCCTTCGCTGCTTAATTTCGACGAGAGCGAGACTCTGTTCCACGAGTTCGGCCACGCCCTGCACGGACTCCTCAGCAAGTGCCACTACCCGTCGTTGGCCGGAACCAACGTGCCGCGCGATTTTGTGGAGCTGCCTTCGCAGATTATGGAGAACTGGTGCCGCAACAAACAGGTGATGAAATCGTACGCCAAGCACTACAAAACCGGCGAGGCCATCCCCGACGAGCTTATCGCCAAGATTGCCGCCGCACAGACCTACGGACAGGGTTTCATCAACACCGAGCTGCTGGCCGCCTCGCTGCTCGATATGGACTACCATTCCATTACCGAAAAACAGTCCATCGACCCCAACAAATTTGAGCAGGAGCACATGGATAAAATCGGTCTGATACCCGAAATCATAAGCCGTTACAAAAGCCCGTATTTCCAGCATATCTTTACCACAGGCTACGATGCCGGCTATTACAGCTACACTTGGACCGCCATCCTCGACCACGACGCCTTTGCGGCCTTTGTGGAGAGCGGCGACATTTTCAACCCCGAACTTGCCAAGAAATTCCGCCATTTGCTGGAGCGCGGCAACACCGTGGAGCCGATGAAGATGTATCTCGAATTCCGCGGCAAAGAGCCCAGCGTAAAACCCCTGCTTAAAGATAGAGGATTGATATAAATCTCTTTGCTGAAGCAAAAAATCAAAGCCCCCCTCAAGAGGGGCTTTTTTGTTTGTGCTATTTTGAAGAAAAAATGCTGATAGATAATGATTTTTGGATTTTTGTATGTAAAATAGTGCAGTTTGCGAGTCCAAAATCTGCAAAATAGTGCAGTTTACGAGTCCAAAATTTGCAAAATAGTGCAGTTTGGATGCTGAAAATTTGCAAAATAGTGCAGTTTGTAAGTGCAAAATTTGTAAAATAGTGCAGTTTGGATGTTCAAAATTTGTAAAATAGTGCAGTCTAAGTGTCTGAAATTTGCAAAATAGTGCAGTTTGGAGGTGAAATTTTTGCAAAATAGTGCAGTTTGTAAATATTTTTTTCGTATCTTTGCACCGCAATTTTATTGATTATGATAGACAAACGAACACTGGAATTTGTTTTCTCCGACCAACAGGAGGAATTTGAAGAAAGAGCACGGGAGACTCTGTGCCACAGACGCGAGGTATCGCTTGTCGACCTGAAAAGTACACAGGCGCAGGTGGTTATAGGCGTAAGACGTAGTGGGAAATCGACACTTTGTTATCAGGCAGTGAAAAGCAAAGGCGGAAAGTTCGCCTACGCCGATTTCGATGACGAACGTCTGCTTGGCCTTGAGGCAAAGCAACTTAACGATGTGTTGGAGGTGCTATATAAGATTTATGGCGATTTCCAATACCTGTTTCTTGACGAGATACAGAACATCAAGGGCTGGCACCTTTTCGTAAACCGTTTGTTAAGGAAAAAAATGCACGTTATCATAACTGGTTCCAACGCAAAACTCCTCAGCGGCGAATTGGCCACCCACCTGTCGGGTCGCAACAAGGAAATACCTCTATATCCTTTTTCGTATAAGGAATTCTGTACCATGAAAAAAGTGGACATCGCCCATCGTACCACCAAAGCGGAGGCATTTCGCCGTAAGGCTTTCGATGAGTACTTGAAGCAGGGTGGATTCCCCGAACTGCTGTCTGTCGAAGACAACAAAGATTACGTCAACACCCTTGTGGAAAATATTTTAAAACGCGATATTGAGCAGCGTTACAAGATTTCGTACAAGGCCGCCTTCGAGCAGTTGGCACATCATTTGATGAATGTGGCGCCCGCCGTTGTCGTAGTCAAGGATTTGGCAAGTCTTTTCAACATAAAGTCGCTGAACACCGTCAAAAACTATGTAAAATATCTTAAGGATGCATACCTATTTATAGGTATCCAGAAATATTCGCAGAAAAGCCGTCAGCGGGTGGTGCAGGAAAAAATCTATACCGTTGATGTGGCAATGATGGATAAGCGCGAGAACGCCTTTGCAGGCGATAATTTAGGGCATCGTCTGGAAACTGTAGTTGCCATACATCTGATGCGGAAATGCAAGATAGAAGGTTGTGACGTCTATTATCTCAACGAGCGTTCGGGCGAATGTGATTTCATCGTATGCAAAGGAAAACAAGTCGTTCAGGCCATACAAGTGTCTTACGATATTTCGGCTGAAAAGACGCGCAAGCGTGAGATAAACGGACTGCTGTTAGCCGCCCATCAGACGGGTTGCGACAACCTTCTGCTGTTGACCGACCACGAGAGCGGAAATGTCGAGGAGTCGGGACGCCATATCATGATACAGCCTGTATATGAGTGGAGTCTGGAACTGGGAGTTTAAGTCTTTGAATAAATTATAAAAATAAGTTGCCATGGATTTACGTGTCTCTCTATTTTCGAGATTCGTGTTCAAAATAAACAATAAAAAGATTCTTGCCACGTTAGTACTAAATTAGAAAACATAAAGACAATGAAAAAGGTAACCCCTTGTAAATCGCAGTTTTCGCACCTGTACTACCTGCTTTCGGTGTATGCGGTGGGGATAGTGGCGTTTGCCCTGTTCCGTTGCATCAACACCTTGGTTTTCTGGCTCAAAGCCGACCAGACAGGCTGGGGCTTCGACCTTGCGAGGGCCTTTTTCATGGGCTGGCGGTTCGATACGGTGATAAGTTGTTACATCCTTACCCTGCCGTTGCTCTATCTGTTTGTAATAAGGCTGATTGGCGTCAGGCGCAGAGGCTTTTACCTCGGGGCGCACATCTTCATCATAGTGCTTTATCTGGTGTCGTTTTTCGCCTGTGCCGCCGATATTCCGTATTTCAATTACTTTTTCACAAGGCTCAACGTGTCGGCCCTTGCGTGGATGGACTCGCCCGCCTTTGTGGTGAAGATGATTGTGGAGGAACCGCGTTTTCTGCTCTATCTTGCTGTCTTTCTGATTTTTGCAGTGGCCTACGTGCTGGTGATGCGTCGGATTTACCGTAAATTTCTCAAAGAGAATGAGGGTAATATCCAGTATTTCAAACAGATAGTCGTGGGGTTGCTTTTGGTGGGACTCTGTTTCTTGGGTATGCGCGGACGTATAGCCTTGAAAAGTCCCATCCGTGTGGGGACGGCCTATTTCTGCAACGACGCTTTCCTCAACCAGCTGGGGCTCAACCCGATGTTCACCTTTTTCAACAGTATCAAGGAAAGCCGTAAGAACAAGGATGTCAATCTGATAGACCCCGCCACGGCGGAAAGGGTGTACCTCGCCTAGATGTCCGACAGCACCGTCGGCGACAGCCCGTTGATACAGCTGCCGCCCAACACCAACGTGGTGGTGGTGATGATGGAGTCGATGGCGGCCTGCCGTGTTACCCACTTCAATCCTGCCGCGCCGCCCACGCCGCAGCTCGACAGTATCGCCGCCCACGGCCTCAGCTTCGAAAACGCCTACAGTGCGGGAATCCACACCTACAACGGCATCTACTCCACGCTGTTTTCGTTCCCCGCCGTGCTCGACCATCACAGCATGAAAAAGACCGACATTCCGGTGATGTGCGGGATGCCCCACCATTTCAAGGCTCACGGCTACCACACCATGTATTTCACCACCCACGACGACCAGTTCGATAATGTTGCGGGTTTTCTGTATGCCAATGATATAGAGCAGGTTGTGTCGCAGAAAGACTATCCTGCCGACGAGGTGAAAAGCACCCTCGGCGTGCCCGACCACGTGCTGTTCCGCCATGTGGTGGAGGAATTGGACAAAGTGCAGGACAAGCCTTTCTTCGCCGCCGTGATGACCGCCAGCTACCACAACCCCTACGTGCTACCCGACGACATCGGCTGGAAACCGCAGTCGGAGAGCATGGACGACAAGATGGTGGAGTACGCCGACTGGTCGATAGGGGAGTTTATGCGGATGGCGAAAGAGCGGCCGTGGTTTGAAAACACTCTCTTTGTCTTTGTGGCCGACCACGGCGTTTCGGGCAATTCGCCCTACGATATGTCGTTGAAATACCACCATGTGCCCATGCTGTTCTACTGTCCTTCGCGGATACAGCCGCAGACGCGCCCACAGCTTGCGTTGCAGATCGATATCGGTCCCACTGTTTTGGGAATGCTTTTCCCCTACGACGACAACAGCACTTTCGGCCTCGACTTGCAGCGACAGAGGCGGCAGTACGCCTTTTTCAGTGCCGACGACAAAATCGGGGTGCTCGACAGCGTCCACTTTTATCGTTACAGAGTCGCCGACGCCAACGAGGCGTTGTGCTTCTATCGCACCGAAGATGTTGAAAACCATATAGATGCCGAACGTCCCCAAGCCGATGCAATGAGGGAGTACGGTTTCGGCATGATACAGCACGCTTTCGACCGCCTGAAAAACAAAAAGACCTCCTGCCGGTAGGGAGAAGGGTGTAAAAATTTTTTGTTTCGATGTACGAAACTATCTTATATTGAATGATTTAGAACAAAAATTTGGCAGATTGAAATAAAATCGTAACTTTGCAGTGTCGTTTTGTTCGTTATTTGTTTAACGGACTTCGCAAAAAATCGGATAAAATGACT
>JAEENM010000140.1 GCA_016283745.1 Bacteroidales bacterium
TTGAGGAGCAGATTGCCAACGTGGAACAGACCTGCGAATGTCTCTGCAACCTCATCAAACGCGGTTACAACATCGTTATCGGACACGGCAACGGTCCGCAGGTGGGCAACGTGATGCTTCAGCACGAAGCAGGAAAGAAAGAGTTCAACATCCCCGCCATGCCTATGGACTACTGTGTGGCCGAAACACAAGGCTCCATCGCCTACATGATTGAGATAGCACTGCGCAATATGTTTGCCAAAAACGACATCTACAAGGACGTGGTAACCATCGTCACTCAGGTGGCCGTGAACAAACTCGACCCCAAATTCCAGAACCCCACCAAACCCGTGGGTCCCTACTACACCAAAGAGGAGGCCGAACGTCTGCACGAGGCCACTGGCGCCATCTACCGCGAAGACCCCAAAGGCAACGGCTGGCGTAAAGTGGTGGCATCGCCCAAGCCCAAACGTATCAACAACATCAAGATTATCAAGCAGTTGGTACGTGCCGGCAACGTAGTTGTCACCGTCGGCGGCGGCGGAATCCCCGTGGTGGAGGAAAACGACTATGTACGTGGCGTTGAAGCAGTTATCGACAAGGACCTTGCTTCGGCTCTCTGCGCCATACAGATAGAGGCCGACGAGCTGTACATCCTCACCGACGTGCCCAAGGTTTACATCAATTTCCGCAAGGAGAACGAGCAAGCCCTCGACACCATCACCATCGACGAGGCCAAGAAATACCTCGAAGAAGGTCAGTTCGCCGAAGGCTCCATGGCACCGAAAATACGTGCAGGCATCATGTTCCTCGAAAACGGCGGCAAAGAGTGCGTCATCACCGAAGCCGGACAGCTGGAAAACCCCTACTGCGGAACGAGAATAGTTAGGAGTTAGGAGAATTAGGAATTAGGAATTAGGAATTAGGAGTTGAAAGTTTTAATATTAAATAACCAACCGACCTCAGACCTTTGACCTTTGACCTTAGACTTCAGACCTCAGACCAATAAACATAAAAACATGTCAGGCACAAAAAAAAGAAATAAGATAAGCAAGGTGTTGGCAATCCTTTCGATTGTCGATATTGTTGTCATTCTTTGTGGATTTTTGTTCCGCATCATGCACTGGCAAGGTAGCAACCTGATGTTGGTTCTAGGATTGTCTTTCGTTTGCTATTTATTGTGGGGATTTATGATTTATCGGTTTATTGTGGATAACAAGAAACCAATGCCCACCGCAGACAGAGTTTTCATGAACATCTCTTACGGCTTGTTCTTCATTTTTGGGGCATTTCTGATTGTCGGCATACTTTTTCTTGTAATGCATTGGCCGGGAGGAAGACTTAATCTGATTGTTGGCCTTGTCGGAACCATCATCGCCGCAATCATTTGTATTATTCTTCGAATACGAGAAGAAAAAAACAACAATACACAATCAGACCCCTAACTACCGACCTCAGACCTTTGACCTCAGACAATTAAACGAATAAACAATAAACAATTAAACAATAAACAACATGGCTTACAATTTAAGAAACAGGAATTTCCTGAAGATTCTGGACTTCAGTCCGAAGGAACTTAATTATCTGCTCGACCTGGCACGCGACCTGAAACGCGCTAAATATGCCGGTTGCGAACAGCCCACAATGACAGGCAAAAACATCGCCCTGATATTCGAGAAGACCTCCACCCGCACACGCTGCGCTTTCGAGGTTGCCGCCAAGGACCAAGGCGCACACGTAACCTACCTCGGCCCCACAGGCTCGCAGATCGGCGTTAAAGAAAGCATGAAAGACACCGCCCGCGTGCTCGGACGCATGTACGACGGCATCGAATACCGCGGCTTTGCTCAGGCCACCGTCGAGGAACTGGCAGCCTACGCCGGCGTTCCCGTCTGGAACGGTCTTACCAACGAGGCTCACCCCACCCAAATCCTTGCCGATTTCCTCACCATGCAGGAACATGTGGACAAACCCCTCAACCAAGTAACTTTCGCTTACGTAGGCGACGCCCGCTTCAACATGGGCAACAGCCTGATGGTTGGCGGTGCCAAGATGGGCATGGACGTGCGTATCATAGCTCCCAAGAAACTCCAGCCGGACGCCAAACTGGTGAAACAGTGCAAGGAGATAGCCAAGGAAACCGGTGCCAAGGTTACCGTTACCGACGACCCCGTTAAGGGCGTCAAGGGCTGCGACTTCATCTACACCGACGTTTGGGTAAGCATGGGCGAACCCGAAAAAGTATGGGCAGAACGCATAAAAATGCTGAAACCCTATCAGGTGAACGCTAAGATGATGAAAAACACAGGCAACCCCAAATGCAAATTCATGCACTGCCTGCCAGCTTACCACAACCTCGAAACACAGGTGGGACGTGACGTGCACGAAAAATTCGGACTCGACGGCATCGAAGTTACCGAGGAAGTGTTCGAAAGCGAAGCCTCCATCGTGTTCGACGAAGCCGAAAACCGCATGCACACCATCAAGGCCGTTATGGTGGCCACTTTGGGCGACTGATAATTCGGAGTTCGGATTTTTCCGTTATACAATATTGAAATAAAAGACGCCATTTTGTGGCGTCTTTTATTTTTTATCATCACAGTTCACTGATCACAGTTCACTAAAATTTCGTATCTTTGCAAACCGAAACGGCGGTGGCCGATTTTGTTCAACACACATAAAAACAACACATAACATGGACAACAACAAACTGAAGACCGAAGTTTTTTCGTATCTGCTCCTTATTTTGGGCAGCGCATTGTTCGCCGTGGGCGACGTGATGTTTGTAAACCCCTACCACCTTGCGCCCGGAGGCGTGTACGGCTTGGCCAACGTGTTCAACGCGCTGTGGGGATGGAAAATATCCATAGCCGGCGTGTGCATGGACATACCGCTACTTATCATCGGCACCATCGTTCTGGGGCCGAAATTCGGTGTAAAGACCGTTATTTCGGTGATACTGATACCCGTGTTCACTTTCGTGATGGAAACTTTGTGGGGCTATGCGCCGCTTATCCACGGCGGCAATGTGTTGGCCGACACGCAATCGGCCCTCTATTATGTGGCAAAGGACGGCTCCCACGTATGGTTCATGCCCGATTTCTTCCTCAACACCGTTGTGGCGGGACTTATCTACGGCGTGGCAATTGGCGTCATTTTCCGAGCCGGTGCCACCTCGGGCGGCAGCGACATCATCTCCATGATACTGCACAAATACACCCATATTTCGCTCGGCACGCTGGTGCTGATAGTGGACAGCCTTATCTCCCTCACCACACTCATCGCCTTCGAGGACATCCGTCTGCCAATCTATTCCATCATCCTTATCTTTATCGAAAGCAAGATAATAGACCTTGTGGTGGACGGCCTCAAGACCTACAAAACAGTGTTCATCGTTACCGACAAGATTGACGAAGTGCGCGATTTCATCATCAACGACATGGAACGCGGCGGCACCTGCTTTGCCGGAACGGGCCTCTACCAAGGCGCTGAGCGAAAGATGATCTACGTCACCCTCGACCGCCGCGACCTCGTGCGCCTCAAGTCCAACATCCGCCGCCTCGACCCCGACGCCTTTGTCAACATCATCGAAAGCAGCGAGATTATGGGCTTCGGCTTCAAGTCCCTACCCGAAAGCGAACAATAAATAATTAGTAGTTAGTAATTAGTAATTAGCCCCGTAGGGGCGACATCATACAGACGTGGGCAACGTCCTCGTAATCTGAAAAAATAAAAAAAAAACAATAAAGCCCCGTAGGGGCGACAGAACACAGGCGGGGGTGAAGAAATGTCCAGTGGACATTTCGATAGCGACCAACGGGAGCGGAGAATTATTACGCCCCCCGTACATACGAACACATCCAAACAAAAAAACATTTGGAAATACCAATTATTTTTCGTAATTTTGCAAAAACAATAAGTAAATAAACAAAACATATAGATATGATAGCCAAAGAATTACTCGATCCGCGCAGCATCGTTGTTGTCGGAGCTTCCGCCGATATCCACAAACCCGGCGGTCACGTGCTTTTGAACCTGAAAAACAGCAATTTCAAAGGCACTATATATGCAGTGAACCCCAAAGAAGAGGAAGTACAGGGCATTAAATGCATCCACAAAGTGGAAGACCTTCCGCAGGTGGACTGCGCAATATTGGCCATTGCCGCCAAATACTGTCCCGCCACCGTCGACGTGCTTGCCAAGGAGAAAGGCACCAAAGGTTTCATCATCCTCTCGGCCGGTTTTGCCGAAGAGAACTCCGAAGGTGCAGCCTTCGAACGCCATATCGCCGACACCATCAACAGCGTGGGCGGCAGCCTGATAGGTCCCAACTGCACGGGATTCCTCAACACCAACTACTGCGGCGCTTTCGACGCCCCCATACCCCCACTCGACCCCCATGGCGTGGATTTCGTCACCGGATCCGGTGCCACAGCAGTGTTCATCAAAGAATACGGTATCACCAACGGCCTGAAATTCAACAGCGTATGGGCAGTGGGCAACTGCGCCCAGACAGGCATCGAGGACGTGCTCGAGCACCTCGACACCACCTTCGACCCCGAAAAGAGCTCCCGCGTGATAATGCTTTACATGGAGAAAATCTCCAACCCGCAGAAACTCCTCAAACACTCGCGTTCCCTTATCAACAAGGGATGCCGCATTGCCGCCATCAAATCGGGCGGTAGCGCAGCAGGCAGCCGTGCCGCCAGCTCGCACACAGGAGCCCTTGCCACCAACGACGCCGCCGTCGACGCCCTCTTCCAGAAAGCAGGCATCGTGCGTTGCCAGAACCGTGAGGAGTTGACCACAGTTTGCGCCATATTTATGCACCCCGAGGTGAAAGGCAAGAACATGGCCGTAATCACCCACGCCGGCGGTCCCGCCGTGATGCTCACCGACGTGCTGTCGAACAACGGCATGGACGTGCCTCACATCGAAGGTCCCAAAGCCGACGAACTGCTCAGCAAACTCTTCGGAGGCTCATCGGTAGGCAACCCCATCGATTTCCTCGCCACAGGCACCGCCGAACAGCTCGGCTACATCATCGACGCCTGCGAGAACGATTTCGACAACATCGACTGCATGTGCGTTATCTTCGGCAGCCCCGGACTGTTCTCCAACTGGGAGGTGTACAAACTCCTCGACGAAAAGATGAAAACCTGCAAGAAACCCATCTTCCCCATCATACCTTCCATCATCAACGTACGTGAGGAACTTGACGATTTCATCAAAAACAAAAACCGCATCAATTTCCCCGAAGAGTGCGTTTTCGGCAACGCCCTCTGCAAGGTGTACAACACCCCCAAGCCCCAGCCCGAGAACGTGGAACAGCCCGCCGTCGACGTGGCTCGCATCCGCAAGACCATCGACCGCTGCCAGAGCGGATACCTCGAAATTGCCGACTACAACGAGCTTTTGGACGCCGCAGGTATCTCGCGCAAGAAATCCGTTGAGGTGGACAAAAAGGACGACGCACTGGCTTTCGCCAAAGAGGTGGGCTGCGGCAACGACACCCCGCTGGTGATGAAAGTGGTAGGACCTCTGCACAAGAGCGACGTGGGCGGCGTAACCCTCGGCGTGAAAGACCTCGACACCGTAAGCCGCGAGTTCGACCGCCTGATGGCCATCAAGGACACCTACGCTGTGGAGATGTACCCCATGCTCGACGGCACCGACGTTTATATCGGAGCCATCAAGGACGAGAAATTCGGACACCAGATTTTCTTCGGTCTTGGCGGTATCTTCATCGAAGTGCTGAAAGACGTGCAGTCGGCTCTGGCACCCATCACCGCCGACGAGGCCAAGGTGATGCTCACCAAGCTGCGCGGATACAAGATACTGCAAGGCGTGCGCGGACAAGAGGCTGTGAACATCGACCTCTACGCCGACCAGATAGCACGTGTGAGCGCACTGGTACAGGCCGCTCCCGAGATTGTGGAGATGGACCTCAACCCGCTGCTCGGCAACCCGCGCTACGTAACCGCCGTTGACGCTCGTATCAGAATCGAGAAATAA
>JAEENM010000141.1 GCA_016283745.1 Bacteroidales bacterium
ACAACCTTCAACCGTTTGAAACTGAACTCCAAACCCAAGGCAAAGAGCAGGAACACCACGCCTATCTTGCCCCACACGTTGATATCTGCCACATCGGTGATGCCCGGAAACAGGTTGAACGCCGGACCGATAAGGAAACCGGCCACGATGTAGCCGAGCACTACAGGCTGCCTGAGCCATTTGAAAATTATTGTGGTGAGACCGGCCGTTACAAGTATCAGCGCAAGGTCGGAAAACAAAGGAGGCAACGATTCCATAAATGCGTATCTCTATATTTTCGTATCTGTCAGTTACTTAGCACATCCTCCAAGTATTTCGCAAACAGCGATGGAGAGATGAGAATAAAGTATAACGACAAAAGTGAGGAAAAAGTATGTGAGGGGGGGGAAAAAGATGTGAAGACGTGAAGATGTTAAGATGTTAAGGTGTGAAGATGTGAGTTTTGTGGGTGGTTTGGGCGGATGCGAGCGACGTTTTTTTTGTCTCAGAACAGCCCGTACCCTATTTGTATCCCCACGGAGTGGCCGTTGAGGGTTTTGGGCTGGTCGGGGATGTTAACACCCAAGCCGCCAAGCGCCCAGTTGAGGGAGCGGGTGAAGGGGTTGTGGGTGTGGTTGAACTCGTAATAGCCGCTGATATAAAGATACTTGTTGACATAATAGTTGATGCCTGCCGTAAGACTGCCTGTAAGATACCATGCGCTGCTTATATCTTTCATTTTAGTTAGTTTGAAGGTATCCCAGCCGGCAAAGACTTCGAAATGTTTTCCCAAAGGGTAATAAAAGCGTGATGAGTTAATGTATCTCCATACAATAGAAGCATTGGATATTGGTCCTCCACCTTTACCCTCAATAATAAGACACAATGAAACACCTAATGGAATAGACGCTAAATATAATGGACTGTACGAAATATAATTAAATCCAAGAGAAATATCAAAAACATTACATGCATAATAATAATCGCGATACATCAGAGAAAAGCCACATGAATAGATTGAAGATTGATTGTTAAAGTATTGAACACCAATTACTTCAGTAAGACAATTTCTATAATAGAAGGGACTTTCACTAAATTTCGTTTCCTTCTGCGCCTGCACCGTGGTGCAAAGAAGTGCCACGAGGGCAAGAGGGAGGAGGAGACGGGGGATTTTTGGCATAATAAAAGTTGGTAAGTTATTTTTCGTGTTTTTGTTCGGTTATGCGTTCCTTGGCAATGGCAACAGCACGTTGAAGTTTTTCGGCAAGCAGTTTCTTATCAGGCAGTTGGGTATAATATTGGGCAACTTTTATAGGGCTGTCCTCTTCCAGCATCAGATATTCGACATGCTCGGTGTTGCCTTCGCTGCAAAGAATCAGACCGATGGGGGATTCCTCGCCATCGCGCCGTTCATTTTTGTCCAGATATCGCAGATACAGACGCATTTGCCCTTCGTATTCGGGCTTAAACTTGCCCAATTTAAGGTCGATGGCCACAAGTCGGTGCAACATCCGGTGATAAAACAGCAAATCGATGTAGTAATCCACCGCATCTACAGTAATGCGTTTTTGTCTCCCCAAAAAAGCGAAATCTGTGCCAATCTCGCACAAAAAATCCTGCATTTGCGAAACTATTGCCGATTCCAAGTCTTTCTCGGAAAAAGAATCCGGAAGTCCCAACATATCAAGAAAATAGCTGCTTCGGAACACAATATCCGGCTGAATGACGTTTTCCTCTTTCAGCTGCGAGAGTTCCTGCTGTATCAATTTCTCGGGCTTGCGACTTATGGCAGTACGCTCATATAGCTGCGAGTCGATTTTGGCATCCAGCGTGCGGGTATCCCAATGCTCGATGCGACACATCTCCATATAGAACTGACGCTCAAGCGGATCCTTTATATAGCATAGGGTTCTTATATGCGTCCAAGAGAATTGTCTCCGCACCGCGTAGACAATTTCGTCCTCGGAAAAAGTCTCCGCACAGCGTAGACAATGTAAAAGAGTTTTGTCACTCCATCCGTTTCCATACCGTTCGGTGAGCTTCTGAGCCAGGTTCTTAACTATTTGCTTGCCGTATTCCGCACGTTGGTTATACAGCACATCCTCTTTTATGCGTTTGCCCACATACCATTTGGTAAGGCACACCTCGGAATTGACATAAACGGCGACGCGCCTTCGGGCACCGTCGATAATGCCACAGACATCCGTAAAAAGAGTCGTCTCGTCAGGATTAATCTGCTTAATATTTCTTTCTTCGCTCATACAAAACAAATGCTTTTTGCATGAAAATAACGTCAAATGTTGGTGTTTATTGTCTCAGAACAGCACGTACCCTATCTATAACCCATTTATCATTAAGACTTCCCGGCATTTGAGATTGTCCAGACAGTGTCTGGATTTTTATTTCGCCTTGACTTTCAGAGTTTTGTAAAAAGGGTGCCCAAATACTTTTGGGACACCCTCGTTAAAAATTGTTCATTATGAAACAGTATTATTCCATCGGCCATACTGGCTGCAGGTTGCGGTCGCCGTAGGCGTCGTCAATCTTACTGATGGTAGGCCAGTATTTGTCGTCGTGCGGCTGCGGGAAGGCGGCTTTTTCGCGGCTGTAAGGCATATCCCATTCGCTGGCGCAAACCACCTGCATGGTGTGGGGTGCGTTGTAGATGGGGTTGTTCTTTTCGTCGCTCTTGCCGTCCATAATGTCGCGTATCTCCTCGCGGATGGCGATGAAGGCGTCGCACAGACGGTCGAGCTCGCTCAGAGGCTCACTTTCGGTGGGTTCCACCATAAGGGTGTTGTGCACGGGGAAAGCCACTGTGGGAGCGTGGAAACCGTAGTCCATCAGACGTTTGGCCACGTCGCCGACAGAAACTTTGAGGCTGAACTCGTTGAAATCGACGATCATCTCGTGGGCGCACATGCCCTGCTTGCCGGTGTACAGTATCTTGTAGTACGGTGCCAGACGTGCTTTGATGTAGTTGGCGTTGAGAATGGCGTGTTTGGTGGCTTCGGTGAGGCCGTTGCCGCCGAGCATCTTCAGGTAGCCGTAGGTGATGGGCAGGAGCATTGCGCTGCCGTAAGGCGAAGCTGACATGGCGTTGCCTTTTTCGCCGCCCACTTTAACCTGCGAGTGGCAGGGCAGGAAGTCGAGCAGTTTTGCCGAAACTCCGATAGGACCAACTCCGGGGCCGCCGCCGCCGTGAGGCATTGCGAAGGTCTTGTGGAGGTTCAGGTGACATACGTCGGCACCCATGAAGCCCGGCGAGGTGAGTCCCACCTGTGCGTTCATATTGGCTCCGTCCATATAAACCAGACCGCCGTTTTCGTGAACTATCTTGATGATGTCGAGGATGGCCTCTTCGAAAACGCCGTGGGTGGAGGGATAGGTAACCATCAGGCAGGCGAGGTTGTCGCGGTTTTCCTCGGCTTTAGCCTTGAGGTCGGCAACGTCGATTTCGCCCTCTTCGGTGGATTTGACAACAACCACGTTGAAACCGGCTTTTGCCGACGATGCGGGGTTGGTGCCGTGTGCCGAAGCGGGTATCAGACATACGTTGCGGTTGCCCTGACCGTTGGCGATGTGGTAGTTGCGTATCACGGTAAGACCTGAATATTCGCCGGCAGCGCCCGAGTTGGGCTGGAACGAAATTCCTGCAAAGCCTGTAATCTCGCACAGAGCCTTGTTCATGTCTTCGATCATTTCGAGATAACCCTCGGCCTGGTCGGCGGGAACGAAGGGGTGAATCTGGGTGAATTCGGGCCAGCTCAGCGGCAGCATCTCTGCGGCGGCGTTGAGTTTCATGGTGCAAGAGCCCAGCGGAATCATGGCGCGGTTGAGCGAGAGGTCTTTAACTTCGAGTTTCTTCATGTAACGCATCATCTCCGTTTCGCTGTGGTAGGTGTTGAAAACGGGATGGTCGAGGAACGACGAGGTACGTTTCAGCGAAGCGGGGATTTTGTCGTCGTTGCAGCCGCAGTTGGCACCGCCGCAAACGATGGGTTCGGCTTTTTTGCCGGCGGCTTCGGCCAGCACGTCAACGATGGCTTGCAGGTCGGCTTTCGAGGTGGTCTCGTCGAGGCTTATGCCGATGCATTCGTCGCAGATATAGCGGAAGTTAATCTTGTGTTCGAGGGCTATCTTGCGCACCACGTCGGTTTTGACGGGGCATTGCACTGCCAGAGTGTCGAAGAAATAGCGGTTGTGCTGTTTGTAGCCGTATTTCTCCAGTTCGGAGGCGAGTTTCTTGGCCATTTTGTGGATGTTGTTGGCGATGGCGAGGATACCCTCTTTGCCGTGCCAAGCGGCGTAGAAACCGGCCATGATAGCCACCAGTGCCTGCGAGGTGCAGATGTTGGAAGTGGCTTTCTCGCGTTTGATGTGCTGTTCGCGCATACCCAGAGCCATACGCAGGGCTTTGTTGCCCTTGGCGTCGATGGTCCAGCCGATGATACGTCCGGGGAAGGCGCGTTTGAAGGCCTCGGTGCAGGCGAAATAGGCTGCGGAAGGACCGCCGAAGCCCATGGGGATACCGAAACGCTGTGTGGTGCCGAAAACGCAGTCGGCGCCGAGTTCGCCGGGGGCCTTGAGCAGAGCCAGGGCCATCAGGTCGGCGGACATACCCACAAAAATGCCTTTAGCCTTGGCGTCGGCAATAAACTGGGTGTAGTCGGTGATTTCGCCCCATTGGTTGGGATATTGCAGGATGGCGCCGAAATAGGTGGCGTCGAGCTGTATTTCGGAGACTTTTCCAACAACAACTTCTATACCGCGGGGAGCGGCGTTGGTGCGGATAACGTCGATGGTCTGGGGGAACACGTCGTCGGCAACGAAAATTTTGCATACGTTGTCCTTAACGGCCTGACGCGAGCGCGTGTTGTAGAACATCAGCATACACTCGCCGCCGGCAGTGGCTTCGTCGAGCAGCGATGCGTTGGCCAACGGCATCTTGGTCATATCGGCGACCATGGTCTGGAAAGTCATAAGGGCTTCCAAACGACCTTGCGAGATTTCTGTCTGATAAGGAGTGTAGGCGGTGTACCAGCCCGGATTTTCGAAAACATTGCGCAGTATCACGGCGGGGGTTATGGTGTTGTAATAGCCCATGCCGATGTAAGTCTTGTAAATCTTGTTCTTCGATGCCAGAGCCTTGACGTGGTTCAGGAATTCGTACTCGTTGATGCCGTCGGGCAGATTCAACGGTTTGGGCAGACGGATGGCTGCCGGAACGGTTTTGTCGATAAGTTCGTCCATGGACGACACTCCGATGGCTTTAAGCATCTTTTCCTCGTCCGCAGACTTGGAAACGCCATTGTGGCGCGGTGTGAAATTATTGGTAATCATTATTTTACTGTTTATTTTTGTTTATAAACTTATTTTTTTCAGCGTTGCAAATGTACGTATTTTTTTTGATAGTTGAGGGATTTTTCAAACGATTTAAAATCTAACACGCAGAAAAGCATAATAGACGAAAAACAAACCAAGTACTAAACCTATTATAGATGTAATCAATCCAGCCGTTGCCATGCCTGAACCCAAGTATTTCGAAGGAGCATTTTTATACATTTTTTTTGCCTTTATAGAAAATATCAGTCCAAATATGGCAATTAAAACAGCTGCAATCGAAGTAACTTTTATATTCGATAAACTCCAGAATTGGTTCAATGAGCAGATTCCACATATCATTCCATTTCTAGAATCCGACAGAACTTTTTTTTCTTGGTTTTTGATTGTTTCTTGCATATTTAGTATTTTCGTTATGTTTATTAACAAACTGCAAATTTACACTTTTTTTTCGGATTAGCAAAATGCAAAAATGTATTCCGCTATAGGGCACAAAAAAAGAGACGTTTCGGGAAACGTCTCTACATCTCAAAACAATATCTGTCAGCCTTTTATCAACTCATAGCCAACATTTCGGCCTTTGTCGTCGGTTTTGCGCAATATGCCCTTAGCCTCCAAATCTTGAATATCACGAAGGGCTGTGGCCTGCGACGATTTGGTCATCTTAGCCCATTTGCCGGTGCTCAGTTTCCCCTCAAAACCGTCCCAAAGACGGTTAATCATCTTTATCTGCCTATCGTTCAGTACTTTGTCGCGATGCCGCTGCCAAAAAAGTGCCTTATGCAATACCTGCGTAGTACGCTCGTGGGCGGTGTCGATTGCGTACTCCAACGTCTGCAAAAACCACATAAGCCACTGGGTGATGTCGAGGCCGTGCTTGCCTGTGTATTCCAATGTGTCGTAGTAAGAGTTTTTATTCCTCAGTATAGCCGCCGACATGCTGTAAAAGCGTTTGGGCTGTCCGTCGGCACGTGCCAGAAGCATATCGGTGAGGGTGCGCGTAAGCCTGCCGTTGCCGTCGTCGAAGGGGTGGATATTGACAAACCACAGATGTGCTATTCCGGCCTTAAGCAAGTCATCTACAGGACTTTCCTCGTTGAACCATTGCAGGAATTTCCGCATTTCCTCGGTCACCCTGTCCGACGGCGGGGCCTCGTAGTGCACACGTTCCCTGCCCATGGCACCGCTCACCACCAACATTGGCTCGTCGCCTGTGCGGTAGGCACTTACGGTTATCGGCGTGATGCCACTCCGGCCAGTGGGGAAAAGCGCCGAATGCCAATTGAAAAGGCGTTCCTCGGTCAAAGGCTCGTCGGCGTGATTAACGGCATCCATAAGCACCTGCACCACGCCCTCGCTGTAATGGTCGGTGCCCGCAGCTCCCGACAAATCGATGCCCAAATGCCTCGCCACGGACGAGCGTATGTGTTCTTTGTTGAGCAAAAGGCCTTCTATCTCGGCGTTTCGCAGAACATCCTCGGTGAGCGCGTCCAACGACGAAGCCGACTGCGTCTCGAATCCAAGGCTGTCCATCATTCCAACCAAACGGCCTTGCTTTTCGTGTACACGTGCCAAAAGTCCAATCAAACTGCTGTCGTTCCAACAAAAATGAGGCCATTGCGCATATTGCCATATCCATACAGGGTGTGCCATAATAATTGCTTTAATTTTTGATATGATTATCGACTTTTTTCGCTGCAAAATTACAAAAATTATTGCAATTTTCCAAATTTGATGTAAAAAAAGGTGTTATTCGCTTCATTTTTTGACGTGATTATATAATAAAGCACCCTTCTGTTTCGTCCTTTTTTCACCGCAAAGGGGTAACTTAACAACTGCACAAAAAAAAAGAGACGTTTCGGGAAACGTCTCTAATGTGATGGTGTAAAAAAACTGTTATTTGGCGTTGTAGAAGACGAACTTGCCGTCGAACACGTCGATAACGATATTGTCGGAGCGGTTGATCTTTTCCTCCAGTATCTCGCGCGAAAGCTCGTTGAGTATCTCTTTCTGTATCACACGTTTCACCGGTCGGGCACCCATTGTGGGGTCGTAGCCTATACGTGCCAGCTCGCTGATGGCCTCCTCGGTGGTGGAGATTAGTATATCGTTGGCTTCCAGTGTTTTGGCAACGTTATTCATCTGTATCCGCACCACGTCCTTTATCTGTTTCTGCGTAAGCGGACGGAACATTATTATTTCGTCGATACGGTTGAGAAATTCGGGACGGAGGCTTTTCCGCAACAGTCCAAGCACCTCGTTCTTAGTCTCTTCGATGACGTATTCGGAGTTTATCTCGTCGATGTTGGCAAGTTTTTCCTGAATGACGTTGGAGCCCATGTTGGAGGTCATGATGATGATGGTGTTCTTGAAATCGGCCACACGTCCTTTGTTGTCGGTCAGTCGGCCGTCCTCCAGCACCTGCAGCAGTATGTTGAACACGTCGGGGTGGGCTTTCTCTATCTCGTCGAAAAGCACTATGGAGTAGGGTTTGCGGCGCACGGCCTCGGTAAGCTGGCCGCTCTCGTCGTAGCCCACATATCCCGGAGGCGCTCCGATGAGTCGCGACACGGAGTGACGTTCCTGATATTCGCTCATGTCGATACGCACCATCATATTTTCGTCGTCGAAAAGCACCTCGGCCAACGATTTGGCGAGTTCCGTCTTTCCCACGCCGGTGGTGCCGAGGAAAATGAACGAGCCGATAGGCCGTTTGCTGTCGCTAAGTCCGGTACGGTTACGACGTATAGCGTTGGAAATCACCTCGATGGCTTCGTCCTGCCCCACCACACGTTTGTGCAGTTCGGTTTCGAGGTTGAGCAGACGCTCGCGCTCGCTCTGCAGCATACGGGTTACGGGAATGCCAGTCCATTTGGCCACTATCTCGGCAATCTGTTCGCTGTCCACCTCCTCGTTGATCATGGCGGAGTCCACCTGCAGCTCTTTGAGTTGCTGTTTCAGCTCGTCAACGTGACGTTCGGCGTTCTTTATCTTGCCGTAGCGCAGTTCGGCCACCTTGCCGTAGTCGCCGGAGCGTTCGGCCTGTTCGGCTTCGAACTTGTACGACTCGATGTTTTTCACCTCCGTTTGGATGTTCTCCACCACAGTTTTCTCCGACTGCCATTTGGATTTCAGGCGGTTACGTTCTTCCGAAAGGTTGGAAATCTCCATCGAGAGGTTGTGCAGTTTTTCCTCGTCGTTTTCGCGGCGTATGGCCTCGCGTTCTATCTCCAGCTGGCGTATCTTACGTTCTATCTCGTCGAGTTCCTCGGGCACGGAGTCTATCTGCAGACGCAGACGTGCGGCGGCCTCGTCGATAAGATCGATGGCCTTGTCGGGAAGAAAACGGTCGCTGATGTAGCGGTGCGACAGCTCGGCGGCGGCTATGATGGCCTCGTCCTTGATACGCACTTTGTGGTGCACCTCGTAGCGTTCCTTCAGTCCACGCAGGATGGAGATGGTGTCGGCCACGTTGGGCTCGTCGATGAGCACGCTCTGGAAACGGCGTTCCAAAGCTTTGTCCTTTTCAAAATACTTCTGGTATTCCGCCAAGGTGGTGGCGCCAATGGCACGGAGCTCGCCACGGGCAAGGGCGGGTTTCAGTATGTTGGCCGCGTCCATGGCCCCTTCGCCGCCGCCGGCACCCACAAGGGTGTGTATCTCGTCGATGAAGAGGATGATGTCGCCGTCGGCTTCGTTGATTTCGCGGATAACGCTTTTCAGACGTTCCTCGAACTCGCCTTTATACTTGGCACCGGCGATAAGTGCGCCCATGTCGAGGGAGTAGAGGGTTTTGTTTTTCAGATTTTCAGGCACGTCGCCGCTAACGATACGGTGTGCAAGGCCTTCGGCGATGGCCGTCTTACCAACACCCGGCTCGCCTATGAGTATGGGGTTGTTCTTGGTGCGTCGGCTGAGTATCTGCAGCACACGGCGTATCTCGTCGTCGCGGCCGATGACGGGGTCGAGCTTGCCGGCCTGAGCCAGCTGGTTGAGGTTTTTGGCGTATTTGTTGAGGGCGTTGAAGGTGTTCTCGGCGCTCTGCGACGTAACTTTGGAGCCCTGCCGCAGGTCGGCGATGGCTTTCATCAGGTCCTTTTCGGTAACGCCGGCGTCCTTCAGCATCTGCGAAACGTTGTCGCCCGCTTGGAGCAGACCCACAAGCAGGTGCTCGAGCGACACAAACTCGTCTTTCATGTCGGTGGCCTTCTGGTTGGCCTTCACAAGGGCGGTGTTGGCCGCCGAAGAGAGGTACATGGAGCCGCCGGCCACCTTGGGCAACGAGTCGAGGAGACTGTCCACAGCCCTGCCGAGGTTGACCACGTTAACCTCCATTTTCTTCAGCAGGAAAGGCGTAACGTTCTCATCCACGGTAAGTATGCCCTTGAGCAGGTGCGCAGTCTCGATAGCCTGATGCTGACGCGAAACGGCTATCTCCTGTGCTTTCTGCACGGCTTCTTGTGCTTTGATTGTAAAATTGTTAAGATTCATACGGTTATATCATTTTATTTGGTTCGTACTTATTTTTATTGTTTTTTCAAAGAAATAGGAAGCAAAAAGCGAGCCAACACCACCATTACGACAATTTGACAGCACAACAAAAGCGGACGATGACAAAAAGTCAGGGGCTGGGGATTGGAATTTTACCCATTAAACACCAAATCACATACCAACAGTTCAACAATCTCAACACGGTTCACAAAAATTTAAAAAAAAATCGTAACTTTGCAGACGCAAAACCCACGAACGTATTCACTCGAAATTACAACAAGGGAGTTATGACAAAACACATATCGACAAAGGAGAAGGCAAGGCACCGGGTGTTGGCGACAGTACTGGTGTTGTTGTTTGCAATGCCTTTGTTGACACGCTCCCAGACTATAGTGGACACCCTTCCCTACTGCTGCGATTTCGAAGACTCCACGGAACGCGCGCAATGGCGTTTCGCCAACGTAAGGCTTAACGCTTGGTATATCGACACCGCTGTAAGAAGCGGCGGGCAATACTCCATGTATATCTCCACAAACTACGGCATAAACAACTTCGCCTACAGGGATCCCGCCGTGTCGTACGCCTACCGCCGCATGCACATCCCGGCAGGGCTTTACGACATAAGTTTCGACTGGACCTTTCTTCCCGACGGACGGTGCATTCCCGCATATTTTTCTTATTTCAAGATTTTTCTTATCCCCGACGGCACCACATTTGCTGCCGACACACTCTTGAGAGGTCTTTCGAACCACACCCTGCCCAGAGGAGCCATCTCCATCGACGAGAACTGCGAATTCGGATGCAGCACCACATGGAAACGATTTATCAACGCTCACGTGCAGGTGCCGAGGACAAACAATTACTACCTTGTGTTTTGTTACGTGCGTCCCATCACATCTGACTTCAGACAATACCCGCCGGCCATTGACAATATTTGCGTCACACCCGTTACCTGCTACCCTCCACAGGCCTTGTCGCGCAGGACTTTGCCTGGCGGTTGCGTGAAATTGTCGTGGGACGACTACAACCTGCCCCGCTGCACAAGCTGGGAGGTGGAATACGGTCCGACGGGATTTCCGCACGGACACGGCACCACGGTGGTATGCAACACTGACACCGTAACGGTTTGTGGACTTCTGGACGATAACATATACGATTTCTATGTGCGGGGCATCTGTGGCAACTACGACACAACGCCCTACAGCGAGGTTCTGAGGATGCGTTACCGCGACGAACAGAACCTGTGCCTCGAATTCGACGACATCAAAAACCCCAATGTCATCTGCACCTACGGCCAGTACGAGTATTATATGTCGTACAGCGACTTTTACAAGGGTCCATACGCCGATACGGGCGTGATCAACTACGGTCCGAGCCATCACGGCGACTCGCTGACCGGCATTCACGGCAGTCGGCACACTGTACATACCGACCCCAACGAGACCGACTACCGTTCGGGAAACAGGCTGCGCACGGTGCCTCCAAACGAATGTTCGTCGGTGAGGCTGGGGTGTGTGTACGGCAAACGTATCTGCCAGAGCATAGGGTACAAGATACATGTGGACACCAGCGTGGCCGACCTGCTGATAGCGCAATACGCCTGCGTGCTGCAAAATCCCTCGGGGCACAGTCCAGACCGCAAGCCGCGTTTCACATTGGAGATTCTGGACCGTTACGGCACGGTTACCGACTCCATCTGCCTGAACTACGATTTTTCGGGCAACGACCTTATTGCCGACACCACGTGGCTTTACGGCATCGACAGCAGCACCTATTGGCGCGACTGGACGAGAGCCGGCGTTAACCTGGCACGTTACAACGGACAGACGCTGACCGTGCGGCTAACCACCTTCGCCTGCGGACAGGGTGCGGACGAACACTTCGGATACGGATATTTCAACCTCCGATGCTACAAGTCGGACATAAAGGTGGAGGTGTGCGGTCCCGACATAGCCACCGACATGGCACTGTTCACCGCTCCGCCGGGGTTCCGCTACCACTGGCACACCCCAGCCGACACCACTTTCTCGTCCACAGACCAAGCCATCATGGTGCCACTCGACAGAAAACTTTACCACTGCGACATATTCCTTGGCGACTCGCTGTGCAAATTCACAAAAACCGTGGTGTCCTCGCCCGACCTTGTGGAACGCAAATACATCCACGCGGGATTCCTCTATACCACCGACTCGCTGAGCTGCACCCCGCGCTTCGCCGTGATGAACACCAGCTACTCGTCGAACTACGCCCAGACCAACATAGCCCACGACTGCGATTTCTTTGAATGGGACTTCGGCGACAGCACCTATTCTTCCGACGAGAATCCCCAAACTCACTACTACCAGGGCTTCGGGCCGTATGTGGTGACGCTCATCGCCGGAAGGACCGACATAGGATGCTACGACACCATCGTGGATACAATACACTTCTTTCCCGGAGTGCTGCACGTCATCAACGCAAGTGTATGCGAAGACAGCGGCTATATGTTTGGCACCGAAAGACTTAACACCACCGGCATCTACCATAGGATATTCCCCAGCGACACTGCCTGCGACACCACGGTGGAACTGCACCTGAAAGTGCGAAAACCGCCTGAAATACAGATTATTGGCGAGAACATCCACTGCAAAGTGGGGATTGGCACGCTGACGGTGATTACCAACGGCAACGACATCAACTGGTCGTCGAATCCCTACGACAGCACCCTTGCCAGCCACCAACACGACACCTCCTTTGTGGTGCCGCGCAGAGTGCCCACGATTTACACCGTTGAGGTGGACACCTTACCGCGAACGTTCTCCTGCAAGGCCATAGCCAGCATCATGGTGGACACCCCGACGTATATCGAAGCGTCGTACCGGATGTCGCCCAAGGTGATTTCGGCAAAAAATATGCAGATAAAATACTCCGACTACTCGTTGGGATATGTCTTCGACCGCCAATGGACTTTCCACGAAATCCCCGACAGATTCGACGACAGGGAGATACCGCATAGCCGTTTTGTGTACTACACACCGCACTACGAGAGCGACTCGCTACACGTAAGGCTGGTTGTGCGTAACGAGAACAACTGCGCCGACACCATGCAGGACACATACCCCATACTGAAAGGTGACGTGTGGGTACCCAACGTGTTCACACCAGATGCCAACGACAACAAAGTTCTTAAAGTGGGACACCACAACATAAACACCTACGAGATAGACATTTACAACAGAGCCGGGCAGCGAGTGTACCACTCCTCCGACCCCGACGAATGCTGGGACGGCACATACAACGGAATCCCGTGTCCTGCCGCGGCATACGTTTATCATATCACCTTCACAACCAAGTCGCTACCCGAAAGCAGCTGCGAACAGAACGGCAGTGTGCTGATAGTGAAATAGTTCGGATTTCGGAATTCTACTGCTCGTTTCACTCGAGAGATTTCTGCCGAAGGGCAAGGATAATTTCAACTATCAATTTTCAATTTTTAATTTTTAACTGCTTTCAGCATCTCGCGCTTGTTGGCGAAGCCGGGTAATTTGGTTATTTTCAGGCCGTTGGCTTTGAGAGCGCGTTTTACGTCGCCTTTGCAGCAGTAGGTGGTGAGCAGCGCCCCGTCGCGCATGGCGGTGGCGATACGGGCAAAGAG
>JAEENM010000142.1 GCA_016283745.1 Bacteroidales bacterium
TATTTTATATGAAAAATAAGGGAGCACAAACCGATCTGTTTGCCGCCGTTGCGGAACAAAATGAAACAACACCCATGCCCGAAAAACCGAAATCGGAGGTGGTGAAGACCGTAGCCGCCAAACCAGCGGAAAAAACTCCCGAAAAACCCAAAACAACCGGCACAAAGATGAAGAAAACCTTTACAGCTTACCAAATGGACGACATCCGCAAAGCCACCATCGAATATTTCGGTGGCGACGAGCTTGCCGCCAACGTGTGGATTGACAAATACGCCCTTCGCGACGGCAAGAACATCTACGAGCTCACTCCCGACGACATGCACCACCGCATCGCTTCGGAGTTTGCACGTATCGAGGCCAAGTACCCCAACCCCATGTCGGAGGACGAAATCTACCAGCTGCTCAAGGGTTTCCGCTATGTAATACCGCAGGGAAGTCCTATGTCGGGCATCGGCAACGACTTCCAGATTGTGTCGCTCTCCAATTGTTTTGTGATAGGCAATCCCGGCCTTAGCGACTCCTACGGCGGCATTATGAAAACCGACCAGGAGCAGGTGCAGCTGATGAAACGCCGCGGCGGCGTGGGCCACGACCTCTCGCATATCCGTCCCGAAGGCTCGCCGGTGAAAAACAGCGCCCTCACCTCCACAGGCATAGTGCCGTTTATGGAACGTTTCAGCAACACCACCCGCGAGGTGGCTCAGGGCGGCCGACGTGGAGCCTTGATGCTCAGCATCTCTATAAAACACCCCGACGCCGAGAAATTTATCGACGCCAAAACGACAATGGGAAAAATCACTGGTGCCAACGTTTCTGTGAAAATCACCGACGAGTTTATGAACTGCGTGAAGGAGAACAAACCCTTTGTGCAGCAGTATCCCATCGACTCGCCCAATCCCACTGTGACAAAAGAAATCGACGCCCGCGCCCTTTGGGACAAGATAATACACAACGCTTGGTCGGTGGCCGAACCTGGAGTGCTTTTCTGGGACACCATTATACGCGAATCGGTGCCCGACTGCTACGCTGACGAAGGCTTCGCCACCATGTCCACCAACCCCTGCGGCGAGATACCACTCTGTCCGTACGACAGCTGCCGACTGCTGGCCATCAACCTATATGGCTATGTTAAAAATCCGTTCACAGCGCAGGCCGAGTTTGATTTCGACCTTTTCCGCACCCATGTGCAGAAAGCCCAGCGCCTGATGGACGACCTTATAGATCTCGAGCTGGAGAAGGTGGAGAAAATCCTTGAAAAGATACAAGCCGACCCCGAACCCGACGAGGTGAAACTGGTGGAACACAACTTGTGGCTGCATATCAAAGACAAATGTATGGAAGGCCGTCGCACCGGTCTCGGTATCACAGCCGAAGGCGACATGCTTGCCGCTCTGGGACTGCGCTACGGCACCCCCGAAGCCATCGAGTTTGCAGTCAACGTGCAGAAAAACCTCGCCCTCTCGGCCTACCGCTCGTCGGTGACAATGGCCAAGGAACGTAAGCCTTTCCCGCTCTACGACACCGACCGCGAGGCCAACAACCCCTTCATCCGCCGCATAGCCGAGGCCGACCCCGAACTCTACGCCGAGATGAACGAACACGGCCGCCGCAACATAGCACTGCTCACCATCGCCCCCACGGGTACCGTAAGTATCTGTACACAAACCACTTCGGGTATAGAACCGGTGTTCCTTGTGGCCTACAACCGCCGCCGCAAGATAAATCCCAACGACAGTTTGGAAAGCACCAAGAAAATTGTCAAGGACTCAAACGGCGACACCTTCGAGGAGTTCACCGTGTTCCATCCCAAATTCGTCGAATGGCTGAAAATCAACAACTACAACGTTGACGAGGTGTCGAATATGAACGACGAGGAACTGAAGAGCATCATCGAGAAATCGCCCTATTACAAGGCCACCGCCTACGACATCGACTGGGTGGACAAAGTGCGTATGCAGGGCGCCATCCAGAAATGGGTAGACCACTCCATCAGCGTTACCGTGAACATCCCCAAGGAGACCACCAAGGAGATGGTAAGCACTATCTATCAAACTGCTTGGGAGTCAGGATGTAAGGGCTGTACCATCTACCGCGACGGTTCCCGCGACGGCGTGCTTATCTCGCGCAGTTCGTCGGAAAACGACAACGATACTTTCAAAGAGACCAAGGCCCCGAAACGTCCCAAGAGACTGGAGGCCGAGATTATCCGTTTCCAGAACGAGAAAGAGGGCTGGATTGCCGTTGTGGGTATGCTCGACGGACATCCGTACGAGATTTTCACCGGCAAGGCCGAGAATTTCGTGCTTCCCACTTGGGTGGAGAAAGGCTGGGTGATTCGCGAGAAAGAACCCGACAAGAAAGCCCGCTACGATTTCGAATTTCTCGACAAGGACGGCTATAAGGTTTATATCCAGGGACTTTCGCGCATGTTCAACCAAGAGTATTGGAACTACGCCAAGCTGATTTCCGGCATATTGCGCCACGGAATGCCGATACAGAACGTGGTGGAGCTTATCAGCAAACTGAATTTCGATGTGGATTCCATCACCACTTGGAAAAACGGCGTGGCACGCGCCCTGCGTCGCTATATCAAGGACGGCACCGACACTGGCGAGAAATGCCCACAGTGCGGCGCAAAAATCATCTACACAGGCGGTTGCAAGGAGTGCAGCGCCAAATGCGGATGGTCGAAATGCGGATGATAGACGAATTGTAGTTTTTCATAATATATTAATTTTGCTTGTTTTGAGGATGTCCGTCGGGCATCCTCATTTTTTTTATGAAAAGAAGGGGATACAAATAAAAAACAGAAGGGTAAAATGCCGCGAAAACTATGATAAGGAGGACGTTTTCATTGCAGACATTTAATAGCTTTTTTGGGACTTGAGAATCTCAAAAAGGCATCCCTTCTGACAAAATAACAAACATATTAGTATCTTAAATTTTAAATAACTTGCAAAATATTTAATAAATTTTTTCTGTCGAACCATTGTATGTCCGAATATCTTTGTAGCCAAGTTATTTGACGTTTTGCATAGCGTCGGGTGTGTGTTTTTATGTCTGCAATGGCTTGTTCAAGTGTTGTTTTGCCGTCGAAATAATCGAATAATTCCTTGTAACCCACGGTGTTGAGGGCGTTGAGGTGGCTATAGGGCAGAAGTCCCCTCGCTTCGTCCTCCAATCCGTTGCATACCATCTCGTCAACCCGCAGGTTGATTCGGCTGTAAAGTTCGTCGCGGGGACAGGTGAGTCCGATTTTAACAATATCGAAGGGACGTTTTTTGATTTCGTTCTTGCGGATTTGCGAAAAAGGGTGGCCGGTGGTGAGGTACATCTCCAGTCCACGAACGATGCGCAGCGGGTTGGCAATGTCGGTCTGCTCGTAATATTCTGGGTCGAGGAGCCACAGCTGGCTGCGGAGACTCTCTATGCCCTCGTCTTGTAGCCGCTTTTTCAGCTCTGCGCGAATCTCTGGGTCTGGGTCGGGCATCTCGGTGATGCCTTGGCAGAGCGCATCCACGTACAGCCCAGAACCGCCCACGGCCACGGCGGTGTCGTGCGTGGCAAAAAGGTCGTCGAGCAGCGCGAGGGCGTCGTGTTCGTACATCGAAACGTTGTAGTTGTCGTGGATGGAAAGGTTGGCTATGAAATGATGCTTGACAGCCGCCAGTTCCTCGTTGCTGGGGCGTGCCACGCCTATATTAAGTTCTTTGTAAAACTGTCGCGAATCGCACGAAAGTATCTCGGTGCCAAGTTCTTGCGCAATGCGTATGGCGGTGGCGGTTTTGCCTATGGCCGTAGGGCCGACAATTACGAAAAGAGTTTTCTTACTCATTTTCAGTGCGTTTCAGTCCGAGTTTCGCCGCCTCGTCGAACATCAGTTGCAGGGCGGCCTCGCGTTCGTTGGGGATGATGCCTTCCAGAATGGCCTCCTTTATGGCATCTTTGATGGTGCCGATCTCCTTGCAGGGCGGCAGGTCGAAGGTGCGCATAATGTCCTCGCCCGACACCGGAGGTTGGAAATTGCGTATGCGGTCGCGTTCCTCGAGGTCGATGAGTTTCTGGCGTACTATTTTGAAATTGTTGCGGAAACGCTCCACTTTCTGCTGGTTTTTGGAGGTGATGTCGGCCTCGCAGAGCAGCATCAGGTCGTCGATGTCGTCGCCGGCGTCGAACAGCAGGCGTCGCACCGCCGAGTCGGTTACTATGCTCTCTGCCAATATGATAGGACGCAGGTGGAGCAATACGAGTTTCTCCACGTAGCGCATCTTTTCGTTCTGCGGAAGCTTAAGGTTGCGGAAAATGCCTTTCACCATCTTGGCTCCGCGCACCTCGTGACCGTGGAAAGTCCAGCCGATTTTCTCGTCGTAGCGTTTGGTGGCGGGCTTGCCGATGTCGTGCAGCAGCGCGGCCCACCGTAGCCACAGGTCGTCGGTGTGTTGTGATATGTTGTCTGTCACTTCCAAGGTGTGCAGAAAGTTGTCTTTGTGAGCGCGTGTTCCGACAGTTTCCACTCCTTTAAGTGCTTCAAATTCGGGAAAGATAATTGACAGAAGTCCCGAGCGGCTCAGCATCTTGAATCCCACCGAGGGTTTCGGCGAAAGCACTATCTTGTTGAGCTCGTCGGCGATACGTTCTTTGGAGACTATCCGTATGCGTTCCTTGTTTTTGGCGATGGCGTCGAAGGTGTTGTTTTCGATGACAAAATTGAGTTGTGAGGCGAAACGTATGGCGCGCATCATTCGCAGCGGGTCGTCGCTGAAGGTGATGTCGGGGTCCAAGGGGGTTCGGATAATGCCGTTGTTGAGGTCGGCGATGCCGCCGAAGGGATCGGTGAGTTCGCCGTATGTGTCGGCGTTAAGCGAAATCGCCATGGCGTTGATGGTGAAATCGCGGCGGTTCTGGTCGTCGGCAAGGGTGCCGTTTTCCACTATGGGTTTGCGGCTGTTGCTTCGGTACGACTCCTTGCGGGCTCCTACAAATTCTATCTGCCAGTCGGTGTCGTTGTAGCGGTAGTGGAACATGGCGGTGCCGAAGTTCTTATACACGGCCACCTCCTTGTTTGGGTCGATGCTGTGTGCCACACGTGTGGCGAGTTCTATGCCGCTGCCCACACACACTATGTCGATGTCGGTGGCGTGACGGCCCAAAAGAAGGTCGCGCACCACGCCGCCCACGGCAAAGGCACGCACGCCCATCTCGTCGGCCACGGTGCCAACGATTTTGTAGATAGGGTGTTGTAAGCAGTTTTTAAGCATGGAGGGTTAGTAGTTTTGGGTGCTCATCACGTTGCCGTTGTCGTCGAAGAACTGCCATTGTCCGGTGCGCACGCCGTTGTTGTAAGAGCCTTTGTAGCGAGGCTTGCCGTTGTCGAAATAGACAGTCTGTTCGCCGTGTGCTACGCCGTAAACGTAGGCGCATTCCGACTGCGGGCTGCCGTTTTCGAACCACGCTGTCCATTTGCCGTCGCGTTTGCCCTCGTTGAGGTTGCCGCTCTGACGCATCTTGTAGTTCTGATAGAACTGATATTCAGTCTGTTGGTATTTGTTCGCACCGACAACGATGGTTATTGGCGAACGGTCGGTGTGCATCTCCACAATTTGAATGCTGTCCTTTGCTTCAGCGATGACGCTGCCGTCTTCGGCAAAGAATTTCCAGTTGTC
>JAEENM010000143.1 GCA_016283745.1 Bacteroidales bacterium
GTAAGATATTGGTAATCAGGTTCAGCTCTATAGGCGACATAGTGCTTACCACGCCTGTGGTGCGGTGCTTGAAGAAGAAATTCCCCGATGCCGAAATCCATTACCTTACAAAGAAGAAATTTACCCACCTGCTTGCCAACAATCCGTATATCAGCAAGATGCATCTGCTGGTGGACAACCTTCCGGAACTACTTAAAGAGCTGCGCGCCGAGCGTTTCGACTTTGTGGTGGACCTGCACCGCAACCTGCGTTCGCTGCGGGTGAAGCTGGCGTTGCGGAGGCCTTCTGGCACTTTTCCGAAACTGAATCTCCGTAAGTGGTGGTACGTGCGTACCAAACGCAAGAGCGTGATGCCCGACGTGCATATCGTGGACCGCTATTTCGAGGCAGTGGCCAAACTTGGCGTGAGCAACGACAAGGCGGGACTGGATTTTTTCGTGGGTCCCGAACAGGACTTCGCTATGCCTTTCGAAAGATATATCGCCGTGGTGTGCGGCGCCACATACACCACCAAACAGATACCTGCCGAGACGGTCTGCCGTCTCACAGCCGACAGACGCTACAACTTCGTCCTTCTGGGCGACGCCAACGATGGGAAACGTATCGAAGCAGTGGGTGCTGAGTTCGGTTACAATGTACGCAATTTCTGCGGCGAGACGACTTTGAACCAGTCGGCACTGCTGGTGCAGAACGCCGAGGCGGTGATAACCTCCGACACCGGCCTGATGCACATCGCCGCGGCGCTGGACAAGAGGATTGTGGCCGTGTGGGGCAACACCACGCCGCAGCTGGGCATGTACCCGTATCTGCCACAGGCAGGGGAGGGAGCGTACAGAAACGTGGAGAAAGAGCTGCCCTGCCGTCCGTGCAGCAAACTGGGCTACGACAAATGTCCGAAAGGACATCTGCGGTGCATGAAAGATATCTCGGCAGAGGAGATTTTGGAGGGGGTGGAGTCTTTGTTGATGAAGTAGGGAGGGGGATATGCGTTCCGAAAAAATGATTCTCATCAAGGGTGTACCTAAAACCAACGAAATTGTCTTATGTAAATACGACAAGTTTACGAAGAAATATCAGGTAAGATATGACGGCGGTTATAAAACATACGAGTATTCATATAATAGTGTGAAGTGGCTCGATGTTTCACGAAGGTTGGATGCGGAGAGCTATCAGGTTGTACATAAGGGGATTGTGCTTTTTAATATAACTTCGATTATCGAATATTATAGCGATTTTAATAGGTATTATCGTATTAGTTTCAAGGACGGCACGTCTTTCGAATGTTCTGAAAATGAGATCGAACTGCGTCAGAGTGTGTTTTCGGACAGCAAATCGAAATCGGTGATAAACTATTTCAAGGAAGTTTCAAGTCTCAATGAGTTGAAAAACGACAAGGGAGAATCATTGCTCCTGGCACAATACAACAAAATATCTTTCGTGGCCAACGATCTTGCGGTGGCACCCTATTTCTCACCCAACACAAGAAAACCTAAAAAACTGAGGCACGGTGATTTGATTTTTCCTTTCGGTTGCAACAACAGTCAGCTGAAAGCCGTGAATGCGGCATTCGAAAATCAGATTAGTGTCGTGCAGGGACCTCCGGGGACTGGCAAGACGCAAACAATTTTGACCATTATTGCCAACATACTTATGGCAGGCAAGACGGTGCTTGTTGTATCGAATAACAATTCCGCCATCGAAAATGTGAAGGAGAAACTTGCCAAACACGATTTGGATTTTCTTGTCGCAACCCTTGGCAAAGCCGAAAACAAACAGCTCTTTATTCATGAGCAACGCAATGGCCGAGATTATCCGAGCCAGATGTCGCAATGGAGGGATAGAAAGGTCGTTTCAAGTGATTTTGTCAAAGGCTTGTCGCAAGAAGTGGAGAAAGTGCAATCTTTTTTTGTGAAGCAGGAAAGACTGGCGGAGGCGATAAAAGAGCATGATGCTATTGTGTTGGAATACAAGCATTTTGAAAAAGAGACGGGGGTTGTTTTCTCTGGCAATTCGATGGCATCGTCGGAGGCGGTTATGAAGTTGCTTGTAGAGTATAGGAACGACACTTTTGAACAGGGAAAAGGAAAAATCGGCCTGCTTCTGAAAAAACTGAGGTATCGATTCCTGTATAAAATAGGCAAAGAGTACCTTAGCTTCCCCCCGGAAAGAGAAACGATAGACAAGGTCAACGCTTTGTACTACTGTCGTAGAAAAACGGAATTGCAGGACGAGATAAGGGATTTGGAAGCCTTTTTGTCAAAAGTCGATGCTGCCGATTCGATAAAGCAGCTGTCGGAGAACTCGATGCGAGTGCTTAAAAACCGCATGGCCGAGAAATACTACGGCAGAAATGGCAGAGCTGTTATCACCGACAGCACGTTATACAGCAATCCCAAAAAAGTTTTGGACGAGTTTCCGGTTGTTCTGAGTACCACTTTCTCAGCACGTACCAGCCTTCCCAAAGCGGAGTTCGATTATGTGATAATGGACGAGGCGTCGCAGGTTTCGCCCGAGACTGGGGCGCTTTCGCTTATGTGTGCCAAAAATGCCGTGATAGTAGGCGATGTGAAACAGTTGCCCAATGTTGTTGCCGACGAAGACAGACGAAAATTGGAAGCGGTGTTCAACAGATTCAATATCAACAAAGGCTACGACTGCTCGAACAAAAGTTTCCTTCAGTCGATAATCGATGTGATTCCAAGTGTGCCACAAACCTTGCTGCGTGAGCATTATCGCTGTGCCCCGGCAATTATCAATTTCTGCAACCAGAAGTTTTATAACGACAATCTGATTGTGATGACAAAAAGGGATGGCGTGGAAATGCCTGTGACAGCAGTTAAAACCGTTGTGGGAAATCATTCGCGAGACCATGTCAACCAGCGAGAGATAGACGTTATCTGCAATGAAATAATTCCACGATTGAATTGCCCCAAGGAGGAAATAGGTATTATCGCACCATACAACATGCAGGTTGACGCTCTTAAACATTCACTTGCAAATGAGATAGAGGTGGCAACGGTCCACAAATTTCAAGGACGTGAGAAGGATGTGATAATAATGAGTGTTGTTGACGACCAGATAACGGAATTCGCCGACGACCCGAATCTGTTGAACGTGGCGGTGTCGCGTGCAAAGAAGAAATTTGTGTTGGTGGTTTCGGGCAATGAACAGACGTCGAAGGGCAATATTTTAGACCTGTTGGGATACATCGATTATAATTACAACTCAGTGTCCACCAGTAAGTTGAACTCTGTGTTCGATTTGTTGTATAAGCAATACGCTAAAGAAAGAGTGGCGTTCTTGAAAAAACGCAGGCGTGTATCGGAGTTCGATTCGGAGAATCTTGCCAATGCAATTATTGAGGAGGTTCTTAAATCACGTGAGCAGTTCTCATCACTGGAGGTCTTATGTCATTATCCGGTGAATTTATTGGTAAACAAAAACACGCCCCTCAATCCCGAAGAACGCCAGTATGCCACCAACCCACTCACACACGTCGATTTTCTGATCTATAGCAGGGTCGACAAAAAACCAGTGCTGGCTATAGAGGTCGATGGCTGGAATTTCCATAAAAAAGGTAGTAGGCAAGCCCGACGTGACGAATTGAAAAACAGTGCTTTGTCAAAATGCGGTATGCAGTTGCTCCGCCTTTCCACTACGGGAAGTTCTGAAAAAGAAAAAATTGAAAAGCAATTGATATATCTGGTGTCGTAAGTCGCCTACATTCTCGCTTGGAAAGGTAAGGATGAGCCGGAGGATGCCGAGGAGACAGCCGTGATGCTGCCCGAGTTGGTGTTGAGGCAAAAGAAATGATTGTTTTGAAATTATTATACAAAAAAACTCCGTCATAAGGCGGAGTTTTTTTATTGAATAATTAAATTGTTTTTATTTCATCTTCAGTACTTTGTGGACAGCATTGACGATGTTGCCGCTTTTCAGTCCGAAGTGTTCCAACAGCTGTGCGGGGGTGCCCGATTCGCCAAAACGGTCTTCCATTGCCACAAAACTCATCGGTGTGGGGCAATTGGTTGCTAGCACATGTGCCACGCTGTCGGTGAGGCCGTTGTAGAGCGAGTGCTCCTCGCAGGTGACCACGGCGCCGGTCTTGCGGGCGCTGGCAATGATGGCCTCGCTGTCGAGGGGTTTTATGGTGTGGATGTTTATCACTTCGGCGCTGACGCCCTCTTTTTCGAGTGCTAGGGCTGCCTGGATGGCTTCCCATACCATGTGTCCGGTGGCTATGATGGATACGTCGCTGCCTTCGTTCAGAATCTGTGCCTTGCCGATGATGAACGGCTCGTTGATGTCGGTGAAATTGGGCATTTTCGGACGGCCGTAGCGCAGGTACATGGGACCGTTGTGCTCGGCGGCGGCAAGGGTGGCGTTGAAAGTCTGGTTGGCGTCGCAGGGCACGAGCACTGTCATGTTGGGCAGGGCTTTCATCAGTCCGATGTCCTCCATGGTCTGGTGTGTGGCTCCGTCCTCGCCGAGGGTGATGCCGGCGTGGCTGCCGCAGATTTTCACGTTTTTGTTGGAATAGGCCACCACCTGACGGATCTGGTCGTAGATACGTCCGGTGACGAACTCGGCGAAGCCTCCGAGGAAGGGGATTTTGCCGTTGAGCGACATTCCGGCGGCTATGCCCGTCATATTGGCTTCTGCAATGCCGCACTGAACGAACCTTTCGGGGAAAGTCTTGGCGAAACCGTCCATCTTTACGGAGCCGGTAACGTCGGCGCTCAGTCCCACCACGTTGGGGTTGCGGCGACCTGCTTCCACCAAACCTTCGCCAAATCCGCTGCGGAGGTCTTTCATTGCTATGTTTTCGGGTATGTTTATCATGGTGTTTAATGTTTTATGCGTTAGAAATTTATGTTGGTCTGTTGTGCCGATTCTATCTTGAACCGTTGTTTTCTTATCGTTTTGTTGCCGTAATCCTCTTTGTCCTGAAGCATCACGATGTATTCGCCGGGCATAAGGGGCAGGTGTTCCTGCAACTTCTCCTCATCGAGGGTGTGGATGTTTTCGGCTTTGCCCGTAACCTCGTCGATGGAGAGTATGCAGCCTTTGAAGATGCCTTTGGGTTTGTTTATCACCGCCAGTCCGGGCGAGGGGATGGTGAGGTCGGTGGAAGATGTGTAGTTGATCTCCACATCGTTGATGACGATGGTGGGGAGGGTGTGTACCTCAACCGTGTAACGTCCTGTGATATAGGGTTCTGTGGCGTGTAACGGCTGCACGTTGACAAGGGCGTTGGTGGCGGCGTCGCGCACCGACACTTTGTATTCGGGTATGGAGAAAAGTATCCGCTTGCCGTCGAAACGTACACGTAAATATCCTTGTTCGGCCTTGATACTCAGGTTGTTCACTTGGTTGCTCAGCAGCTTTACATTGCTGATGGTTTTTGGCGGATTGGTGAGGAAAGTTACGTTGTAGTCTATCAGCGGGTCCATTTTGAAGGTGTCGGGCTGTGTTTTGCTGTTGCAGGTGTAGATGGTCTGGAAACGCGGCATTCCGGTCTGTTTGTCGTAGAACACCACGGGAGTCGTGGTTTCGTAGGCTTTTCCGCTGAGGTCGTTCACCGAAAGGGTTACCTCGGCCTGCTGTTCGGCCATGGCATAGACGTTGTACAGCGTTTTGATGTAGTTTTCCTCGTTGGGGACGTGGAAGAACTTGCCTGCGCAGCTCAGGTCTTTTTTGAAGTTGCTTTTTTTGCCAATGCCGATGATGAAAGTCTTCACCACCATGCCGCTCGTCTGCACCTGTCGTGCCGATTCGCAGAAATCGTCGCCGCAGTCGTCGAGGCCGTCGGTGATGATAAGTATGATGTTGCGCGACGAGTTGCCCGAGGGGAAGTCGTTGAGGGCGTTGGATAGGGCCGTTGTTGCGGAGCATCCGCCCTGCGGGACGAGTGTCTTTATCTTGCTTTTGATTTTGTAGTTGTTGTCGTATTCGAAAGGCACTTCGAGACGTGTGCCGCGGTCGTTCTTGTTCAGATGTCCGAACACGCGCATGGCGAATTCCACGTTGTTCTGGTGCGAGATGCTGTCCATGAATTTGAGCAGCACGGCCTGCGTGACTTTTATCTTGGAGTCGCTCTGCCATTTGTTCCACATACTGCTGGAGCAGTCGAGGATGAGCAATACATGCGTTTTGTCGCCCGGAGTGGTGGCTTGGGCGCGTTTTTTTTGCGCTTGCGCCGCCGCTGCCGACAACAGCAGTACGGACAATATGATGCAGAGGCGTTTCATCAATAGTCGCCGAGGGTTTCAGGTAATTGTGCGAGGGCTTTGGCCAGTTCTTCGTCCGACGGCGGTGTGCCGTGGTATTTGTTGGTGCCTTGCATGAAATCTACGCCGTAGCCCATTTCGGTTTTCATTATCACGCAGATGGGTTTGCCTTTTCCGGTGAGGGCTTTGGCGGCGTTGAGGCCGTCGACCACCTGTTGCATGTCGTTGCCGTCGGCGATGTTCACCACCTGCCATCCGAAGGATTCCCATTTGGCTTGCAGGTTGCCCAGCGACATCACGGCGTCCACCGTTCCGTCGATCTGCTGGCCGTTGTAGTCAACGGTGGCGATGAGGTTGTCAACATGTTTGGAGCCGGCGAACATCACGGCTTCCCAAATCTGTCCTTCTTCCAGCTCGCCGTCGCCGTGCAGGCTGAACACGAGGCTGTTGTCGCCGTCCATTTTCTTGGCCACGGCAGCGCCTATGGCTACGGAGAGACCCTGTCCCAGCGAGCCGGAGGCCATGCGTATGCCCGGCAGGTTGTGGGCTGTGGAGGGGTGTCCCTGCAGGCGGGTGCCGAGAAAACGGAATGTGTTGAGTTCGTCGACGGGGAAATATCCGCGACGCGCCATAACGCTGTACAGCACAGGGGTGATGTGGCCGTTCGACATAAAGAACATGTCCTCGCCACGGCCTTCCATGGTGAAACGGGCCGGGTCGGCGTTCATTATGTTGAAATGCAGGGCTGTCATAAATTCGGTGCAGCCCAGCGAGCCGCCCGGGTGTCCCGATTTGGCTTTGTTTGTCATACGGACGATGTCCCTACGTACTTGTTTTGCAATGTCTTGCAGTTCTATAAGTGTTTTCATCAAATATCTTGTTTTTTTGCAAAGATAATGTTTTTTTCCGTTTCGTTGGAGGATGCCGCCCCGATGTTATTCACAAAATATTGCAAAGTGTTGTGGGATATGGTGTTGTGTGTTGATAGAGACGCACGGACGTGTGTCTAATTAGTATTCGACAAACTATGCCATCGCAAAGAAACTGCGGCATCCTCAGTTCACTGATCACTGATCACAGTTCACACAAAAAAAAACGCGGCAGCCAATTCCGAAATCCGAAATCCGCATTCCGAATTTGATAAAAAATCGTATCTTTGCAAATGCCGTGCGATGCGGCGGTTTTGTTTAATTCGTTTATAATCATTGATATATGGCTCAGATTACTTGCAGCATACCCAAAGGGACACGCGACTTTCTGCCACAGGAGATGGCCAGGCGCAACTATATTTTCGACACCATACGTGCGGTTTTCAAGACTTTCTGTTTTGTTCCCATAGAGACACCGGCGTTGGAGAACCTCTCCACGCTGATGGGCAAATACGGCGAGGAGGGCGACAAACTGTTGTTCAAGGTGCTCAACTCGGGCAATTTTATGGAGGGCGTGGATTTTGCACAGGACTACCACCGTGTGGCTCCCCGCATCTGCGACCGCGGTCTGCGCTACGACCTTACGGTGCCTTTCGCCCGTTTCGTGGTACAGCACCGCAACGACATCGTGTTTCCTTTCAAACGCTACCAGATGCAGCCGGTGTGGCGCGCCGACCGTCCGCAGAAAGGCCGCTACCGCGAGTTCTATCAGTGCGACGCCGACGTTATTGGCTCCGATTCGCTACTTCACGAGCTGGAGCTTGTGCAGATGATAGATGACGTTTTTCAACGTCTTGGCATTGAGATAGTTCTAAAAATCAACAACCGCAAGATTCTGGCCGGCATTGCCAATCTTATAGGTATGCCCGAAAAACTGGTGGACATCACCGTGGCTATCGACAAACTCGACAAGATAGGCTTGGACAACGTAAAGGCCGAGCTTCTGGAACGTGGTCTCACCGCCGAGGCAATCGCCAAGCTACAGCCCGTTTTCGACCTTTCGGGAACGGCGTCGGAAAAACTGGATTCGTTGCAGAGCCTCTTTGCCGGCGACGAGACGGGTATGAAAGGTGTCGATGAGATGCGCACCCTGTTCGGCTACATTGCCGACGTGAAACCTGCCTGTGAGGTGGAACTCGACCTCACTCTGGCGCGCGGACTGAACTACTACACCGGTGCCATTTTCGAGGTGAAAGCCAAAAATGTTTCGATAGGAAGTATCTGTGGCGGTGGACGTTACGACAATCTAACTGGCATTTTCGGCATGCCCGACGTGTCGGGTGTGGGCATCTCCTTCGGTGCCGACCGCATTTACGATGTGCTTGCCGAACTGAATAAATTCCCTGAAAATCTGGAACATACATCCACGGTGCTTTTCATCAACTTTGGCGAAAAGGAGCTGGCGCAGTGCATAAAATATACCGCCCTGCTACGTAAAAACGGCGTTGCCGCCGAGATTTATCCCGAAGCCGCCAAGATGAAAAAACAGATGTCGTACGCCGATGCCAAAAAGATACCCTTTGTGGCGTTCGTCGGTGAGAGCGAGATTGCCAACAATACCGTCACTATCAAGGATATGGCAACGGGCGAACAGAAAACCATCCCCGCGGAGGAAATGGAAAAGTTTTTCTAATATAAGGAGGTTTAGAATATGAAAAGAACGATTTTACTTTTTGCAGTGATAATTCTGTCGGCTGTGCAAGTGGCTATGTCGCAGGATGTTAACGTTGTGTTGCGATTCACAGGTGCCAAGACCGATAGCAGCTATGTGCAGCTGGACTCGGTGCGTGTGCAGAATCTTACACGTTCGTGGACGGAGACCATTGTCTATCCCGACACCGTGCTTTCGTTTACAAAGGTAGGAATTATCAATGTGCAGAACGTTGCAGCCGAGGTGGTTTCGTATCCAAATCCTTTCAACGGGACAACAAACCTGAGTGTTTCCGTGCCTCAAAGCGGCGATGCTTTGGTTCAGGTTTATAACCTTGCCGGACAGAAAGTCGCCGAACGCGCAATGACGCTGGAAGCGGGAAGAAGTCTGTTCGAAGTACGTCTGCAACATCCGCAGGTGTACCTTCTGGCAGTTACCACACCGCAGGGACGCAGCACGATAAAGCTGCTCAACCGCGGCACAAATGCGGGAAACAGCATCACTTTCTTCGGCAACAGCAATTTTGTTGAAAAAATATATTGCTCAAAGCCTTTCCAAATCGGCGACCAGCTGAAAATGTTCGGTTATGTTACACATAACGGATATCTTGTTACCAGCAACGTTGTTCAGCAGTCGCAGAGCGTTAGCGAGAATTTCACACTTTATTTTGCTATTTCTCCCGCCGATGTGCCCAAGGTGATAACTACAGCCGTAAGCAACATAACTACTACTTCGGCATACAGTGGCGGTGTTGTTACAAGTCAAGGCAGTTCCCCTGTTACGGCACGGGGAGTTTGTTGGGATACATTGCAGAATCCCACAATAACCGGTAGCCACACATCCAACGGAACGGGAGTGGGAAGTTTTACAAGTAATATTACAGGACTAACACCAGGCACTACATACTATGTGCGGGCATACGCTACCAACACCGCTGGAACTGGCTATGGCGATCAGGTGTCGTTTAAAACCGACGAGCTTGACACAAATGCATATTTTGCTGTATCGGCAACTTATAGCGTTATTTTCTCTCCGGGGAACCTGCAGTGGAGTGCCACTGGCGGTGGCAGCACGCCTACGACCCACGTAACTGCCGACAGCACGGCTGCAGGCACATGGCGTTTTGCACCCAATCAGTGGGACACTATCGGTGCGAACAATAGTATTATATCTTCTTCGTGTACAGGCTGGATAGACCTGTTTGGATGGGCTACGAGCGGATGGGACAACGGCAATTATTTCTATCAGCCATATAGTAATTCGAGTAGTATGCTCTCGCCATACACCAATGCCATAGGAAATGGTTACGGACCTACCGATGGCACCTCGTATTCTTATTCGCTTACAGGCGCATACGCCAATGCCGACTGGGGTGTTTTCAATGCAATTTACAATCCTGCCACCTCGTCCACAGACGCTCCCGGCACATGGCGAACCCCAACAAGAGATGAATGGGACTATCTTTTGTGCAGACGCATCACTACCTCTGGGATACGCTTTGCCAAAGCCACGGTTAATGGTGTAACAGGACTTATTGTGCTTCCCGAAAACTGGAGTGCGTCCACATACGCTTTGAACAATACCAATGTGGGTAATGCCGCTTTTTCATCGAATGTTATATCCGCAGCCAACTGGGCAACTCTGGAGAGAGCGGGTGCAATATTCCTTCCCGCCGCAGGTGCCCGACTTGGTGCATGGGCAAGTACCGATGATCGTGGGTACTATTGGTCGGTTACATGTCCTGATAGCATCTCTGCAGCTGCTATGGTAATAGTTCCCACGAATGTGTATGGTTACAACTATGGCAACAGAGTGACGGGACGTTCGGTGCGCCTCGTGAGGGACACTAACAATGTTCAATCCGTGCAATTGCCCACCGTTGCCACTGATACAGCAAGCAACATAACATCTACTTCGGCTACCTGTGGCGGCAATGTTACAAGCAATGGCGGAGCTGCTGTTACCGCACGTGGGGTGTGTTGGAGTCTCTCTCAAAATCCTACTGTCAGCGGGAGCCACACAAACGATGGCACGGGCATTGGCGGCTTTACAAGCAGCCTCACCGGACTGACTTCGGGTGCCACATATTATGTGAGGGCATTTGCCACCAACTCTGTTGGAACGGCCTACGGCAATCAGGTTGTGTTTACCACACCGTAATAATTGATTTTTGCTTTAAGTGCGGTGGCTGAGTCTGCCGATGCACCCACATATTTCAACTTTCAACTCTCAACTTCCAACTAAAAATGTCGCGGGGCTGTTTGTCCGGCAACCGCCATAAAAAAGGCCGCCATAATATGACGTCACTATAATAACAAATTAATTGCCAGACTATTGCCAATCGGCAACCGCCAAACTCTTATCTCTTAATTCTTAACTAAAAAAGATTCCGAATTCCGAACTGAAAATCATCCCACGCTTCCTTCGAGGCAGATGTTGAGGAGTTTCTGCGCTTCGACGGCGAATTCCATGGGGAGTTTCTTCAGCACGTCCTTGGCGTAGCCGTTAACAATCAGTCCTACAGCGTTTTCCTGAGAGATGCCACGTTGCTGGCAGTAGAAAAGCTGGTCTTCGGAAATTTTCGAAGTGGTGGCCTCGTGTTCCAGTATTGCCGACTGGTTGCCGACTTTTATATACGGCCAAGTGTGTGCGCCACATTTGTCGCCGAGTAGCAGCGAGTCGCACTGCGAGTAGTTACGTGCTCCCGTGGCGTTTTTCGAGATGTTCACCAGTCCGCGGTAGCTGTTTTGGCTATGACCGGCCGAGATGCCTTTGGATATGATGGTGCTGTGGGTGTTCTTGCCGAGATGTATCATCTTGGTTCCGGTGTCGGCCTGCTGGTAGTTGTTGGTAACAGCCACGGAGTAGAACTCCGCCGACGAGTTGTCGCCTTGCAGTATGCAACCCGGGTATTTCCACGTCACGGCGGAGCCGGTCTCCACCTGTGTCCACGATATTTTTGAGTTGTTTCCTTTGCAGATGCCGCGTTTGGTGACGAAGTTGTAGATACCGCCGTTGCCGTTCTTGTCGCCGGGGTACCAGTTCTGCACGGTGGAGTATTTCACTTCGGCGTCCTTCAGAGCCACAATCTCCACAATAGCGGCGTGGAGTTGGTTTTCGTCACGCTGCGGGGCAGTGCAACCTTCCATGTAGCTCACGTAGGCCCCTTCGTCGGCGATGATGAGGGTGCGTTCGAACTGGCCGGTGTTGGCGGCGTTGATACGGAAATAGGTGCTCAGGTCGATGGGACAGCGCACGCCTTTGGGGATGTAGCAGAACGAGCCGTCGCTGAACACTGCCGAGTTGAGGGCGGCGAAGAAATTGTCGCCGATAGGCACCACGGAGGCGAGGTATTTACGCACTATGTTGGGATATTTCTGCACTGCCTCGCTGAACGAGCAGAACAGTATGCCGTCCTTGGCGAGGGTGTCGGAGAAAGTGGTCTTCACCGAGACGCTGTCCATCACGGCGTCCACGGCCACGCCGGAGAGCTTTTTCTGCTCTTCGAGCGAGATTCCCAGCTTGTTGAAAGTCTCAAGGATTTCGGGGTCCACCTCGTCGAGACTAGCTTTTTCTTTCTTTTTGGGAGCTGCGAAGTAGATAATGTCTTGATAATCAACTTTGTCGTATTTCAGGTGTCCCCAGTTGGGCTCTTCCATGGTAAGCCATTTGCGGTAGGCTTTGAGGCGGAATTCGAGCAGCCAGTCGGGTTCGTTCTTTTTGGCGGAGATATAGCGTATCACGTCCTCGTTGAGGCCCTTGCCGACGGTGTCGGTGGCTATGTCGGTAACAAAGCCCCATTCGTAGTCTTTGTTGGTAACGTCCTGAATTATATTGTCTTGTGCGTCTGCCATTGTTGGTGTCATTGTTGTTTTTGGAAATGCAAATATACGATTTTTTTGTGATGAAGAAAAATCCATTGGATTTTTCGATAGCCGTGGGCGGAGAACAATTTGAATAGTAAATAGCTTCAGGTTATTCCTGTCTAATTATTCACTAAATGCTTTTTTTCATATGATGGCCAAAAGCAGAAAGGTGTGGATTACAATGCAAATATCAACTTTAGATGGGTTGTTTTGTTTGAAAAAAAACATATTGTTTTGTTGTTGAAAACCAATGAAATAAGAATAATAATAAAAAAAACGGTCAAAAAATTTTGGAGAAACAAAAAAAACTCGTACCTTTGCAAAACTTTTTAGAGAGATTTTTGACATCGAAAAAAGCAGTATTCCTCAATAGCTCAGTTGGTTAGAGCACCTGACTGTTAATCAGGGGGTCGCAGGTTCAAGTCCTGCTTGGGGAGCAAAAACAGGAGGCAAAAGCCACCAAACATTCCTCAATAGCTCAGTTGGTTAGAGCACCTGACTGTTAATCAGGGGGTCGCAGGTTCAAGTCCTGCTTGGGGAGCAAAACCACGGGAGCCGCACACAAACGGCTCTTTTTTTGTATCACCGCGTATGAACAGCACTCTGATATTAGTAATAGCTTTGGCCATAGTGCTTCTGGCTCTCGCCTTTGCCGGCATAGCCATCAAGATGATAGTGGACCGCGGCGGCGAGTTCAAGCGGCACTGCTCATCCACCGACCCATACACCGGCAAGAGCAACGGTTGCATCTGCGGCAACGCGAAATCTCACGACTGCCCCGAACAGAAAAAACACTCCCCGCTGGAGGTGAACGACGAACTGCTAAAAGAATGCTGAACGAAAAAAACGTCACAAAACACCGCCAAAAACGTCCCATTCTCCGACTGCGCAGCCCACTTTTCAACAGCAAAGATTGGACAAAACCGAATAGTTGCAATTGTCAAAGCGTTAAAAATTAAATATTTACAAAGTAATAAAAAATAATTTGAAGAAAAATTTTGTCAGTTTGGAAAAAAGTTGTACCTTTGCAATCCATTTTCGACAGAAAAATAAACAGTAAAATCATAATATAAAATGTACGCAATAGTAGAAATAGCAGGAAAGCAGTTCAAGGTTGTGCAAGATCAGAAGATTTTCGTGAACCGCCTGAAAGACGACGAAGGCGCTTCCGTTTCTTTTGACACCGTGATGCTTAAAGACAACGACGGAGCCGTGGAAATTGGCCAGCCCTATCTGGAAGGCGCAAAAGTAAACGCTACCGTTTTGAAACACATTAAGGGAGACAAAGTTTTGGTTTTCCACAAAAAACGCAGAAAAGGCTATCAGAAAATGAACGGTCACCGCGACTATCTGACCCAGATCAAAATCGATAGCATCTTATAAATTTAATGTTGAACTTATAAAAAAGAAATAGATATGGCACATAAGAAAGGTGTAGGAAGTTCAAGTAACGGTCGTGAATCCGAAAGCAAACGCCTGGGCGTTAAGATTTTCGGCGGTCAGAAATGCATAGCCGGCAACATCATCGTTCGCCAGCGCGGCACAGTTCACAACCCCGGCAAAAACGTGGGAATGGGCAAGGACCACACCCTGTTCGCCTTGGTTGACGGCACAGTACAGTTCAAGAAAGGTCGCGAAGACCGCTCTTACGTATCCGTGATTCCCGCCGCAGAAGCGTAACCACACGACAATTTAATAAACAAAAAAGGCTTTTCCACCGGAAAAGCCTTTTTTGTTTAGTTTGCAGTTTTCAGTTCACTGATCACTGATCTCAGTTCACTGTTTAAGCCTTTTGGTAATCTCGTTGTTGAACAGGAAATCGTTCAACTCCTTGTTGTCGCAGGTTATAACCTCGTGGCGGTTGCCTTCCCACCACAGGTTGCCGTTGTAGATAAAAACGATGTGTTCGCCAATTTCCAACACCGAGTTCATGTCGTGGGTGTTGATGATGGTGGTGATGTTCAGCTCCTCGGTGATTTCCTTGATTAGCTTGTCGATAAGGATGGAGGTCTGCGGGTCGAGGCCGGAGTTGGGCTCGTCGCAGAACAGGTATTTAGGGTTGGCCACAATGGCGCGGGCTATGGCCACACGTTTGCGCATGCCGCCGCTGAGCTCGGAGGCGAAGAGTTTGTGGGTGTTGGGCAGGTCCACGCGTTCGAGACAGAAATCCACACGTTTGTCCATCTCGGCGTTGGTCATTTTGGAGAACATCAGCAGGGGAAAACGCACATTTTCGGCCACCGTCATGGAGTCGAACAGCGCGCCGCCCTGGAACACCATGCCTATCTCGCGTTTCAGCGCCGTGGTCTGGTGGTCGTTCATTTGGGAGAGCTGACGGCCATCGTAGAAAATCTCGCCCGAAGTGGCAGTCTCCAAGCCGCTTACCGTCTTCACCAGCACCGTCTTGCCCGAGCCGCTGCGCCCGATGACGAGGTTGGTCTTGCCCGTCTCGAACACGGTGGTGATGCCTTTCAGCACCTGTTTTTCGCCGAAATTCTTGTATATGTCTTTTATCTCAATCATAGTTTCGTCAGATAAGGATACTTGTAAGGGCCAAGTTGGCAGCAATCAGCACTATACAGCTCTCCACCACGGCGCGGGTGCTGGCCTGTCCCACCTCAAGGGCGCCGCCCGTAACGGTATATCCGCGGTAGCTCGACACCGAGGCGATGATGAAATTATACACCAGTCCTTTGGCCATGCCGTAGAACATATCGTAAGAGTCGAATTCTAGTTGTACTCCGTCGAGGAACTCATAGGAGCTCATCGCGCCCGACATCATGCCGAAGAGCCAGCCTCCGGCCAAAGCCGAGAACACGCTCAAAGTAACGATGACGGGACTGAAGAGCATAAAAGCCGTTATCTTAGGAAGTATCAGATAGTTAGCCGAATTAACGCCCATGATATTCAGTGCGTCGATCTGCTCGGTGATACGCATGGTGCCAAGCTCGGAGGCGATACGCGAACCCACCTTGCCGGCAAGCACAAGGCCTATCATCGTGGGGGCGAATTCCAGCATAATGGCCTTGCGGGTGGTGTAACCCGTTATCCATGTGGGATATATGGGATTGCTGAGGCTTGCGGCGAACTGTATCACCACGGCAGCTCCCACAAATGCGGAGATGATGCAGGCGATGGGCAGCGAGTCGATGCCGAGGACTTTCATCTCGTAAACGAGCTGCCGACGGAACGTCCTGCCGTTGTCGGGCTTGCGCAAAACCTTGCCCAACAGCATGAAATATCCGCCTACCGTATTTATAAATTTCTTCATAAACGACTATCTGTCAAAGTTTTCGATAGCACAACATCTGTCGTGCCACCACCGCAAATGTACTATTTTTTTTGGATATGTCCAAATCGCGAAATCGAATGCAATAAAGAACTCGTTACTACGTTAATTGAATATGAGTTACACACAGACACTATACCACATTGTGCTTCGCACTCATCGAAGCGAAAAAACTATCGTGATAGAAAAAGAACGGGATTTCTACACCCATGCCCTCGGTTTCATCAATAATGTTGGAGGGAAACTCTTCCGCATTGGCGGAATGCCCGACCACGTACACATTCTCGTATCGCTCCCGGCGACACTTGCAATGTCCAAGTTTGTTCAGGATTTCAAGGTAGCTACCAGCAAATGGCTGAAAAACAGCCCCGATTTCCCAAATTTCGATGGATGGACGAAAGAGTACGCCGGATTCACGTACAATATGCGAGACCGCCAGATGATATCCAACTATATAGCCCGACAAAAAGAACATCACATGACAAAAAGTTTTGCCGAGGAATACCGTGCTTTTCTTGTGGATAACGGCATAGAGATTAAGGAGGAGTTTTTTCTCACTGATTGACGACATGTCGCCTCTCTTCGAGAGGCATTCCATGCGCATTTCCCAATACACCACACTTCGGCTTTGCCTCGTGTGGTGTTATACGCACCATGGTGCGGTGTCGTCTCTCCGAGACTTTCCCCGTGTCGGATTTTCATTATCCATATCTATGACGCCCCACCGTGTCGGAGACACGGGATGCGCGTAGCGCACTTAACACCGCACAAGCCGCAGGCGTAGTGCGGTGAGGTGCGGGGGGGGGCGTAGTGCGGTGAGAGAGGAAAGCACTGTGCGGTGTGGAGCGGAGGCATGTGCGGCGACATGCACAGCACCAAAACACAATAAAACACCGACCATCAACGTTATGTATAAATTAGAAACTAAACAACAATAATATGAAACACAAGTTACTGACTTTCTGTCTTTTGCTGGCAACGACACTTGGCTTGACGGCCAAAGCCGACTGGTGTCCTGAACCCACAGGGGATTACGTAAACGACTACTCAAAGATGCTCTCCGACAGCGAGCGCGACAGCCTCGAACGCCGGATAAGGACATATATCGAACAGACTTCCAACCAGATACTTATCGTCATCACCCCTACCCTTCATGGCGAGGACATTATGGATGTCGGCCAGCGCATAGGCCGCAAGTGGGGCATCGGTCAGGAAGGGCTCAACAACGGCGTGGTGATTCTTATCAAGTCGAAGACCGAAGCCGAGCCCAACGGCGATGTGGCGATACTGCCCGGCTACGGACTGGAGGGCGCGTTGCCCGACGCTTTCTGCAAGGACATCACCGAGGACATGACGCTGTTTCTGAAAGAAGGCCGCTATTTCGAAGCCCTGACCGCAGCACTTAGCACGCTGGAACCCGTGTGTAAAGGCGAATACGACTACGAGCGTTATAAAAGCACCTACCGTCCGGAGCGCAACGGACTCTCCGACTCCTCGGCAAATAAAATAACGTGGGGCGTGATGGGTGGCGGACTGTTGGCAATGATACTTTACATGCGGCGCAAGAAGAAAAAAGCCGTCGCCTACCGCGCGGAACATCCCGAAGAATACGCCAGAGCTAACGTCAACCCGGACGACGAGATATACGATGACGACGATGACTCATCCTCCTACGATGACGATGATGATGACGATGACTCCTACGACAGCAGCTACGGTGGCGGCGACTTCGGCGGTGGCGGCGCGCATAGCAGTTTCTAAAAATACACAAATAACTGGGAAAAAGTGTAGTACCACAACATTTTTCCATAGTTAATCATGTATTAATAGCCATACACCACCCAGATAAACGCCTAATTATTAATATATTAAAAGAAATTTATTATATTTTTCAAGAAAAACGTATCTTTTCCCAAAAAAAATACGTAACTTTGCAAAACATAAACAACTGGGGAAAAGTGTAGTTTTACAACATTTTTCCATACTTAAAAGTGCATTTTATGGTAATAAAAAGAGAGATAGAGTTTTTTTTCGAGGAATGGAAAAAATCGTCAAACCGCAAGCCACTGCTGCTTCAGGGAGCACGACAGATTGGCAAAACGTGGGCGATGGAACATTTCGGACGCACACACTACCGCCATTGTGTGAAATTCGACTTCGACAGGAGTCCCGAACTGCACTCTATTTTTGCCGAAACAAAAGAGCCCGACAGGATTCTCAAAGAACTGGCGGCCTACTGCAAAGAACCTTTGTTGCCCGAAAAAACGCTAATAATTTTCGACGAGATACAAGAATGCGAAAACGCCCTGAACAGCCTGAAATATTTCTACGAGGAAGCGCCACAGTACCATATCATGGCTGCAGGTTCCCTGCTCGGCGTGGCGGTGAAACGCCGCAACATGACAGTACCTGTGGGCAAAGTGCGTCTGGCGAGGATGTATCCAATAACCTTTGCTGAATTCCTCCATTCGGCAGACGAAAGCACATACAATTATATTAACAGCCTCGAAGAAATACGCCATATGCCTGCGGTAGTGCTGAACAAACTACTTTTGGAATACAAACGTTACCAGATTTGCGGCGGTATGCCTGAAGCTGTTGTGGCAATGCTTTCTGGCAAAGGCACAGGAGATATAGAGGACATACTGCAGGACATTCTCGACCTTTACGAACTCGACTTCGCCAAATACGCCTCGCCGGTGGAGATTCCGCGCATCCGTGCAATCTGGCATTCGCTGCCGGCACAGCTCTCGAAAGAGAACCGCAAATTTATATACAAAGTCGTTCGCGAAGGGGCTCGCTCAAAGGACTACGAAGATGCTTTACTGTGGCTCAACGACGCAGGAATGATTTATAAGGTGCACAGCATAAGCAAGCCAGGAATACCATTGAGCGGATACGCCGAAACCAACGCTTTCAAAGTGTATGCCTGCGACGGCGGACTGCTTCGACGTCTGGCAAAGGTAGGTGCCGATGTGATAATGAACGGTAACGCCGGTTACACCGAGTTTAAGGGTGCAATGGCCGAAAATATTGTATTACAATCTCTTATGGCCAACAGACAGATTGAACAGCCTTACTACTGGACTTCGGGCAACACCGCCGAGATAGAGTTTGTGGTACAATACAACAATGAGCCTCTGCCAATAGAAGTGAAAGCTGCCGGAAACACCTCAGGCAGAAGTCTTTATGTTTACAACGAAAAATTCTCCCCGAAACACCTCATACGATTCTCCGCCAACAATCTGCAACTTAAAGACAAATTGCTGAACATCCCCTCTCCTATGGCCGCTTGGATGACAAAACTAATAGATATGGTGAAATGACGTTTATTTAACCACAACACAAATAACTGGGAAAAAGTGTGGTTTCACAACATTTTTCCTTAGTTATTTATGTAAATGCGGACATCTTTCGATATTTGACAAAATGAAATTAAAAAAAAATCAAAAAAAATCATATATTTGCAAAACCATTAACAAAGAATTTTATCAACCTATAAACATTTAAGACAATGAAACACAGAGGTTTGAAAATACTTGCAATTTCGGTTGCGGTTATCGGACTGGCATCGTTCACAGTCCTGAGACAGTCCCCAACGACTGACAGCACACCTACAACACGCGAACACTCAGCAGTTTGCGGCAAACCATGTCCCCGCTGCGAAGGCACAGGACGTATCACCAACCAATGCAATTTCTGCAACAACGGCTACCGCGAATGCCAGCTCTGCTACGGCAAGAAAGAGATTCGCTGCACCTACTGTCAGGGCGGTGGCAGCTTCCGTTGCAACCGTTGCGCCGGACGCGGATACATCGGCGAGAGCGAATGTCCCGAATGCAACGCCAAAGGACAGATAGAATGCAACCAATGTCACGGCACCGGACAGATTGCCTGCACCAGCTGCGGCGCCGAGGGCCACGTGGCATGCATGACCTGCGGCGGCAAAGGCTACACCGAATGGAACTGTCCCGAATGCCGCGGCACAGGCGTGGTGGACGACTGATAAACTATCAGCTCAGTAAATCTGTTATTTTCTCCTGCTCGCTTCGCTCACGAGATCTTGTAAATCTTGTAAATTAGGAACATTCTGTGAATGTTTCAATAATACAAAAAACAATTAGACATCCCTTGGGTACAGCAGCGGAAACAATCCAAAACAATTTCACAAATAAAGTACATTTAAACATTATAAAAAATATGAAACGACTGATTCTTTTGGCGGCGATATTGGTTTCGCCGCTTCTGGCCACGGCCCAGGCCATTGGTCTCGACAACGGGAATACCCTCCCTGATTCTGTTTTCATTGCCATCAACGACGACAATGTGTTTTCCAAATGTTTTAGCAACTGCGACCTCAACAACGACGGTTTTGTGAGCTACGCCGAGGCCAAGAAAGCCACCAAGCTGTACCTCGACTACGGCGGACGCAAGAACATCATCTCCGACTACTCGTTTTTGAAACACTTCCCCAACCTCACCGAGTTCTCCATCGGCAACACCCCCGTGGAGAGCATTGACTTGAGCGTATGCCCTAAGCTGGAAAAAATCAGTCTGCGCAACGGACTGTGGGTTAAGACGATAACCATCTCGCACAGCTGCACCCCGCAGTTTTTCTTCCCCTTCCACGACGATGACATCGTTATCAAACGCGTAAGGACGGACAAGTTTTAAAAAGTAACGACTTTGAGATACCAAACGCTTTCCACACGGAGGGCGTTTTTTTTGTCGCAAAAAAAACGCATTTTTTTACGACACTGCAAATTTTTTTTCACCATTCCGAAAAAAAATCGTAACTTTGCACCCGCTTACGCGAGAAAAGTAAGCGGCAAGAAAAGCATTGCAAAATTGTCCTTTCACAGTTAAAACGCCATTTTCACGAAGGAGGACGGAGCTTTATGCTTTCGCTTGTTGTGTATGCTATATACAACCGCATACCTTCAGGCGTGAGATTTGTTCCATGGAAAGCCTGATGGTTTTTACCCGTTCCTTCAATGGTGATTGGCGTTGCCTCTGTGAAAACGGACATGAGCACATAAGTCTCATGCCTTTCTTTTTTTATGTATAATCCCCGTTGGAGGCTTGGGGGGGGAAGATGAGAGAAGATTGACAAGTATGAAGATACTCGACTTCATAGAAAAAGATGGGGAGGGAAAGTATTCTTGCTACAAAACTAAGAAACTAATTCTTGACCAAAACGACCAAGATACTCTCGATTACGACGACAAACCCGCCGTTCAACTCAATAGTGCACAAATTGCAGAGTCGGACATGTCTCGAAAAGAGACAGTCTTAATCAACAATCAAATGATGAAGTTGGCTAGTTCTCCATTGTTTTCATACTTTCTTGATGGGTCGCGGCATGTCTATAAGGTGGACGACATCGCTATCGGAAACCGCATCTTTCCTTTTCTCGCTGGTCAAATTATTGTAGGTTGTTGCGTGAGAAAGAATAGAGATGCCTTCAAATGCCATTCCGTTACACGCAAGGTGTTACTTTCTTTACCTCGCAACTTCAATTATGACGACGATAAAGAGGCAAACTTCTGTCGCATGTATTGTGAGAAAATCAACGAGGAGTTGGCAAAAAGCGTTTTTGTACAGGAACATGGTATCAAGATAGACAAGATACTTCTCTATCCTACGGATGGTTCAAAAGACATTACTGCTGACAAAAATGGATATAAAAACAGTGGCACTGCAAAGATACAAAACGAGATGACCGATGAGGAACAGTTAATGGTCGCTCAACTGTGCAAAGACAATTGTTTAGATAACGAGCATTTTCTCATCAAAGATGGCTCTATTGAATACAACTCTGGATATTCAAACCTTTCAACCACTGAATGGAACCAGCTTCGTTCTAACTACAAACATGTTGTAGGTGTGTCGAAACTGTTTAATCCAGACTTGTTAAGAGACTTCAAAGGGCAACGTCTTTCTAAAACCATAGCTAATTTAAAACCTTATGAACGCACTAAGGCATATCGATATCCAGCTTCTGGAGGCCAATCCGAGTTTGCCATGTGGTATCTAAGGCTTCGCAACAGTAATTTTAGAGAGACGAACTTCTCTGATGTTATCAAATGCGAAATGGTTTTAGAAGAGAAAGGTGGTGTTCTCGACACTCAACTTGTCGACATAATCAGCGCCAATCTTATTCGAGAAGCATATCCCACTTGTTACGGTAAAGACAACAGATGGGCAAATCACCTTTATCCAGTTTTTCTCACAGAAAGCTTTTGCAAGTCCAATTATATAAATCAGAACATTATCCTAAATCTCTTTTGACATGACTAAGATTATTGGTAAAGTATCCGCAACAGAAAGTTCGCCATCAACCATTGACGAATTCTTCTTTTGGACAGACAAACGTCAAATACTAAGTCCTTTCGACATCGTAAAAGTCGAACACGAATGCGACTCAACAACCTATGGTGTAATAGAAGAAATAAACCATGTGACAGATTCCCCCAGTCACTTCACAAGTTATATTTCAAGCGATTTTGGTGCCATAGATGATAATGTCGGAAACATGAACAGACTTGGAATGAACTATGTAAAAGTCCGTGTTTCATGCAACACACAGAACATTTATACCCCCGTGTTGAATGACCGTCGTGTCTCTCTTTGCGATGAGAACGACATCAAGATTGCATTGGGATTAAGCGAGAAAGATGTACAAAATCCTTTGGTGTGTGGTTATTTGCAGATGTAGCAAGGTGATGCTTCGA
>JAEENM010000144.1 GCA_016283745.1 Bacteroidales bacterium
TGGGTAAATTTCTTCTTTGTAAGGTAATGGATTTCGGCATCGGGGAATTTCTTCTTCAAGCACCGCACCACAGGCGTGGTAAGCACTATGTCGCCTATAGAGCTGAACCTGATTACCAATATCTTACGCACCTCGCTCATTTCTTTTTCTCTTTTTGCTTCGTCGTTGCCACCTTTTTCTTTTTCTTAGGTGCGAACAACGATTTCCATGTGTCGAAATCCTTGCTATATTTAATACCAACTCCCTGAGTATAAGGCATATCCTGCTTGGTATAGTCGTTGGCGTTGGAGCGGTTGAAGGCTATGAGGTGGAAGTTGGGCGAAATCTTGTATCCAAGCAGCACGTCGCCTATGATGGTGTTGGCGCTGCCGTCGTCGAGTTGGTTCAGGGTGCGGGCGTCGCCACCGATACCGAACGAGGTCTCGAAATAGAAACGGTTCCACTCCTTGCTTATGTCTATATCCAACTGATTGGTAACCAGCTCGTCACCCGACTTGTAGTTGATGTTCACATCCACAAACTCCACCATGCTCGACACCACGCTGCTCACCTGGTTGGCCACTATGCCCAGTCCGCTCGACAGGGTGTTGAAACTGCCTGTGCCTGTCGACGATGAGGAGTAGAACTGGCTGAAGGCCAGCAGCGACACCGTCTGGTTTATCATCTCACGTTCGTTAGTACGGTCTATCATGGCAAACACCTCCTCCTCGGTGCTCTGGTCGGCGTTCGGCAGACGGAAATCGAATTTGATGCTGGGATTGAGCAGTTGGCCGCTCAAAGCTATGATGCTCTCCACGTTGACGGTCTTTGCCGTCTGTTCCAGCTGCTGTCCCGCATACAGCGACGCCAGACTCACGCGCTGCGCATACACGCCCTTGATGTCGATGTTGGCTCCAGTGGGATTGCCGGTCCATGTCAGCGAACTGCCGTTTTCCAACGTCAACTCCCTCGAAACCAAATCCATAAGGTCTATCTTGAACGAGCCCGACTGTATTATATAATCACCGGAAAGCGAGAAGTCGCTACCCGACGCGATGTTGAGCTGCAGGTTGCCGTTGCCCGTTGCCGCAACCAAAGCGGTGAGCTGGCTGAAATCCATCGGCATCGACAGCTTCACGTTGGAATTGGCGGTAAGGTTCACTATCACCTTGTAGCGGCTGTTGCTCTGCGTCCGACGACGCGTCACGGTTCCTCTCGACCGCTCTTTGGGCGTGAAACGTATGAAATTCTGCTCCGAAATCTGTTCTTTGTCGCTCAGCGGGATGGCGAAAGTGCTTCCTGGATTGGTGGTGGCGTTGGCCGCAACGGAGATGTTGTTCACCGGACCTTTCACCGTGCCGCTGACATTGGCAAACAATGTGCCGTAGAAATAATCGCTGTGTGCCGACGTGGTGTTCATCACCATTATATTGTCCGACTCCATCGACAGATTCACGGCGAAATCCTTGAAATAGTCGTGGCTCACCGTGCCGTTCACATAGGCCGTGTTTTTGTTAGCGTCGCTGAACTCGAAATCCTTGAGCAGTATCTTGTTGCCTTCGAAGAACACCGTGTCCGAGAAACGGTAAACAGTGTTAAACATATCCACTTTTATCAGTCCGTTTTCGAACACCGCCTCACCCGACACCCGCGGCTCGTTTACCGTGCCATTTACAGCGAAATTGCCGTGCAGGCCGCCCTCGAACTGCGACGAGAACGACTTGAGGTACGGTGCCACCGATTTCAGGTCGAAACCGTTGAAGGCCGCGTGAAAATCGAGCTTGCCACCGTCCTCGGGATAGTAGAAACCGTTCATATTGATGGGATAACGCACCACGGAGTCGTCGCTCATCACCGAGGTGAGAAGCACACCGACACGTTTTTTATCGGCGTCCCAGCGCGAGAGTATCTTGGCGTTGCCCATATTGCGGTCGTTGAGCTGCCAGTCCTCGATATCCATATTGGCGTCGTAGTAGATGGTCTTGTAGAAGTCTTTCACCGAAAGGTTGCCGTCGAGGGATCCGGCCATCGTAAGGCCTATCTCGTCGAGCAGTATGTTGAAGGTGCTTACGTCGAACTTGTCGAACCGCACGTTGATGGCGTCGGTGCTGTCGGGACTCACGTGACCGTCGATGAGCAGCGACTGCTGCGACGATTTCACATGCAGGCCGTCGACATGCAGAAGTCCCGAGCCGAAAGTGATGGTGTTGTTGTCGGCCACCTGCCATTTATCGCCTTTCACGGCAAAGGTGGAGTTGAGCACCGTAAGTATGTTGCGCTCCGGAGTGCTTTGAAGATGCAGGTTAAGGTCGCCTTGCGACGGGGCTGTGCGGTGGTCGTCCCAAGCGAGTTTCAGGGTGGCATCCTCGCTCCTGCTCTGCACCGCGAGGTCGATATTCCTCATCGCTGCCGCGGAACCGTACGACAGATTGTCAACACCCATCGACAAATGATACAATCCACCGTTGTCCCGACCGTTTATGGTTATCGCATCGGCAAGCAACGAGCCGTACCGCAGACTGTCGGCCTTGGCCTGCATACGCAGCGATTCCACGTTGTCGTAATGTCCCGTTACGGTGGTGCCGGGGGCGAGGTTCAGTCCGGGGACTATCGTGGCAAGAACGTTGTTCGAATCGGTGTAGTTCAACTCGAAACTGAAATCGGTGGCGGGATTGATGGCCGAAGTGTCGGTGCTGCCGTAGAATGGGTTGTAATACACCGGCACATAGCTGTCGCACACGGCCCGGGCGGCCTTACCCAAGTCGGAGTAGGTGAAATATCCTTTTGCCACGAAATGCAGCATATCGCAGTCGATGGTTACGTTCTTGTAGTCGTCCAAATTACGCGACAGCAGCGACAGCTCGTCGAGGTGTATGGTGCGGTCGGGCAGATGCATGTCGGTGTTGGTGAGCAAAACCGAGCCCACCATATCGTCCAACTTATTGCCTTCCAAGTTCATACTCACCTGACTGGAGAGCGACAGGCTCGAATCCTTGGTGTTTATCAGCTTGAGCTGGGCCAAATCCAGATGTTCGATATTGGCGGTGGCCGAATATATATTGTGCGGCTGTCCGAAATCAAGGGAGGCCGAAATGGCGGCTTCCGCCAACGGGTCTTGGATACGTATGTCGGCATCCACAGCACGTCCGTTCATCTCGGCATTGGCTTCCACATAGTCTATTTTCTGATTATGCATGGCCACGTTGTGCAGTATGGCGTTGGCCGAAAGCTGCAAGCTGTCGAATTGCAGACTGGCGCCCTGCAGTGTCACATCGAAGCCCAGCGAAGAGACATATTCGTTGGGGAACACTTGGCGCAAAGCGAAATAGTCGGATTTAAGACTGCCTATATACTGGTAATCGCCTGACTTCAAATCCTTTTGCATAATAGCGTCGGCGGTTATGTCGCCGACGGCGGTGTTTATCTCGGCTGTTGCCATAAACTCGTCGAGGGTGCCGATAAAGGTGATTTCGTCGATAGCCAAGGGCGAGAGGGCGGCCAGCTGTTTGGGCAGCTTCAGCGGTCCCATCCGCTCGGGGTAGAGTATCTGGTGCCAGTCGTCGATACTGGTGGTCATATCGGTGATCTGCCCATTGATGATGGTGTTTTTCATATCGGCAAGTCCGGTGATATAGCCGTTCAGCGTAAGACGTGTGTCGTTGCCGAAAGCCAGATTCAGATTCTCGGCGTGAAGGTCGGCCACAGGACCGTACACCAGTCCCGAAAACTGGATTTGTTCCTCCATAGGCCACAGCACGGGGGCCCAGTAGGCGGCGTCCTTCATTCCTCCGACGCTCCCCTCCTTGAAATCGGCAAGCATGTGCACGTTGTTGATATAATCGCTCATATCGTGCCAGCCGTTGTATTTCAGCAGCACGTCGCCCATCAGGTGGGTGTTGTCGGTCTCGAGGTCCATATCGGTAACGCTTATGCCGTTGGGCGTCACATACACATATCCCGAAAAATCGCGCATTGCGAAACCGCTCTTCTCCACCGCCGACATCGACTCCATCTTCAGCGTTACGTGGTCGTTGAGCACCCGCAGGTTACGCACCCGCAGGTTGATGTCGGAATAGTCCATGGCAAGCGGGTTGATGCCGTGCTCGTGGAAGTGGTTCTGATAGTTCTTCAGCCGCATCCTGAAACGCATATTGCGCAGACTCACGTTGTTAATCCGCACCACGAACGGCTCGGCTTTCTTTTTCTCCTTTTTCTTATCGGACTTGAAAAAATCTATCAAAAACTTGAGGTTGATGCCATCCTCGGTGATAACCAGATTGTAATATCCGTCGCGCAACGACACACGGCGCAGGTTGAGACCGTTGGAGCTTACAGGAAATTCGTCGAAACGCACGCTGAGACGCTTGCAGCAAAGCACGGTATCGCCCTGCGGGTCGCACATCAGCACATCGTGCATACGCACATGATGGAACAAGTTGATGCCCAACGAGCCGATGCGTATCTCCGACTTGGTGGCATTGGAAAGGTACGACGATGCCCACGAGCCCAACAGCGACTGCACCACCGAATAGTTGGCAAGTGCAACCAGCACATAAACCGTCAGGAACAACCCCAACAGCACACGGCCCGTTATTTTAAGCACCTTCTTCAATCGCACCTTGTTTTTATAATTTATTAAACGTTAAGTAATTATCATTTAAAAACCGATATTCAGACTTTTCAGGAAACGGCGGTATTCCGAATTGGCGTCGAGGGGCACCTTAAGATTACGGCTCACATGGGTGCTGCGTGAGGCGAAAACGCCCAAACCGCCGTTGATGTTAGTGTAGATGCCGCGCTCCTGTACGATGGTGGTGGGCGGCGCCGACACACTGCGGTACATCTTCATATTCTCGTCTCCGGCAAAGAGGTAAAGCGTTATGCTGTCGTGCAGATTCTTGAGTGTCTCGTGGTCCTCGATCTGCTTGGTGAGCTCGCTGCCGAAGAAAACCTGCGACACCTGCGAGTTAAGCACAAGCTCGTTGGTAACTTCCCTTGTGGGACACAGAATATCAACGCTCATAAGCGAGTCGCAGCCCACATTGCGGTACGAGAAACGTATCATCGGCTGAAATACACGAGCGCGCGGCACATTGTTCCAAGCGATGGAGGCCTTGCCCGACAAGAAAGTGAAACTGCCTATCTGGCTGTTATTCACCTTGATGGCGTTGGGGTCGATGGTCCCTACAAGCGGTGTCTCGGCGGTTACCAATGCTCCCGTGGTACGATTTTGCACACGCAGTTCATAAACCTTGGTGTTGTCGAGCTGTCCCTTGGTGCGACAGTAATACACAGGCTGCTGCGGGGCGTAGAAGCCGCCTTCGGGCTTGTCGGTCAGCATTTTGTAGCGGAATTCGAACACCTTACCCGTCTCCGAGGTCTTTTCCAGCACTCCCGACGCCCTCTCCACGGCATCCCACTCCACCACACGCACATCCAACTCCCCTTCGGCATAGTTCGACGAGTCCATTATCGAAGTCATGGCAAGCATATCGCCCTCGCCAAGAAAGCATTTCTGCACACGTATCCACGTGGTGTCGTCGCCCTGGTCGAGCAGGCCGTAAACCACCATAGTCTCGCGCCATTCGGCGTTGGGAGAGAACTCGTTGTTGCAGGCGGAAAAGGCAAAAAGCACCGCAAAAGCAACAGGCAGCAATCGAAATATCTTCATACTTATCAACATTTTTAATAACAATACAAAATTGCAAATATACGATTTTTTCCGCAAATAGACAAATTTTGAAAAAAAATGAAAAAAAATTTGGTTATCTCAAAAAAAAAGACTAACTTTGCAAACGTTTTTTCAGAGGGGCATCATTCCCAAAACCAAAAAGTAACAAAAGCGTAATTATAAAGTAAAACAAGCAGTTATGAAGATAAAAACAATCTTAATCGCATCGGTATCGGTACTTATTTTAGCCGCCGGCAATGTAACCAAAGCACAAAACAGCAACAGAAACTACAGCCAACGCTCCGTTTATCAGGTCAACAGCCTCGACCTTCTCTACCCCGATGACGATTACGAAAACGTAAAAATCGAATACACCCCGACGGAAAACCGCCGCGCCACAACAAGCGAGAAAAGCAACGTCCGCACCGTGGCCAACATCTCCAAAAGGACTGACACCAACAGCCACAAACGCACCGAACACTACCTCAAAAAGAAATATTTCGAACAACTGGAAAACGAAAACAACGGTGAAGAAGACCCCGGTGCTGAAAGCGAATACGACATCCTCTACGCCAGTTTCGACACCAACGCAATTCACTACAGCGGCTTTAGCGCCTTGAACAGCGACTCCACCGCCGTTCTTCCTCTGCTCGTGGGCAACAAAGCCAAATTCGTATGCCCCGTTACCGACTACCATATCAGTTCGCGTTTCGGACCGCGCCGCCGCCGTTTCCACTACGGCATGGACCTCGCTTGTCCCACCGGCACTCCCGTTTACTCCGCTTTCGACGGCACAGTGCGCGTGGCCAAATACAACAAATCGTACGGCAACCTCATTGTGGTACGCCACAACAACGGCGTTGAGACTTACTACGCCCACCTCTCGAAAATCAAAGTAGCAAGCGGTCAGAAAGTGAAAGCCGGCGACGAGATAGGTCTCGTGGGCAACACCGGACGCTCCTTCGGCAGCCACCTGCATTTCGAAACACGCTACCTCGGCTCGGCAATGAACCCCGAAGCCCTGGTGAATTTCGAAACAAAGAAACTCGTTTGCGACACGCTGAACGTAAACAGCAGCCTGTTCCGCCACAAAAACAGCAACGCACAATTTGCCCGCAAATCGGCATCCAGGAGCGGCGGTAGCGGCAAATACCACACCGTCCGCAAAGGCGACACCCTCGGTGCCATAGCTTCGCGCAACCACACCTCCGTGAAACTCCTCTGCCAGCTCAACGGCAT
>JAEENM010000145.1 GCA_016283745.1 Bacteroidales bacterium
AATATGGGCCGACGAAATAAAAAAAGCCGGCATAGTGGAACTGCCCAAAGAACGCACCTACACATTTATTCCCGAAAACATCGGCTACAACAACACCGAAGAAGGCGTGGAAATGATAGTGGTGCCCTCCAACGATTTCAAAGTCACCGTAGTTATCGACTACAAAACACAAGTGCTCGGCGAACAGATAGCACAATACACCGAACACTCCGACTACGCCACCGAGATAGCCCCCTGCCGCACCTTCGTATTCATCGACGAACTTGAATTCCTGCTCGCCAACAACCTCATCAAAGGCGGCGACATGGACAACGCTCTAGTCTTTGTCAACAAACAACTCTCCGCCGAACAACTACAGCACCTCGCCGAACTGTTCAACAAAGACATCAGCAAGATACAGGTGAAACAAGGCATACTCAACAACGTAAAAAAACACTTCGACAACGAGCCTGCACGCCACAAACTCCTCGACTTCCTCGGCGATGTGTCGCTTATCGGCCACAACCTCAAAGGGCATTTCATGATAAAATGCCCCGGACACACCTCCAACGTGGCCTTTGCCAAAGCCATCAAAAAACACCTCGACAAATTGGCCAAAACCCCCAAACAATACGACCTCAACAAAGAACCGGTGTACGACATACTCGGTATTAAAAAGCTGCTCCCCCACCGCTACCCCTTCCTGCTCATCGACAAAATCATCGAGATAGGCGACGACTACGTGGTTGGTGTTAAAAACGTAACCACCAACGAACCTTTCTTCCAAGGCCATTTCCCCAACCAGCCCGTAATGCCCGGCGTGTTGCAGATAGAAGCCATGGCACAAGTCGGCGGAGTGCTGGTGCTAAAAGGCGTACCCGACCCCGAAAACTACTCCACTTTCTTCCTCACCATCGACAACGTAAAATTCCGCAAACTCGTTGTCCCTGGCGACACCCTTGTGCTCGAACTCAAACTCACCGAGCCGATGCGCCGCGGCATCATCAAGATGCAGGGCAAGGCCTACGTGGGACAGACTCTCGTGTGCGAAGCACTGCTTATGGCACAAGTTTCTAAAAGACAATAACGGATAAAAACATAAACCGTGATACAAACAAATTTGCGCGACATCAGCCCTGAAGCCAAGATAGGCAAAAACGTGGAAATATCCAATTTCACCACCATCTGCGAAAACGTGGAGATAGGCGACAACACTTGGATAGGACCATACGTCACCATTTTCCCCGGTGCACGCATCGGCAAAAACTGCAAGATATTCCCCGGAGCAGTGATAGCCGCCGTACCGCAGGACCTTAAATTCGAAGGCGAAGACACCCTCGCCATCATCGGCGACAACAACATAATACGCGAATACGTAACCATCAACCGCGGCACCAAAGCCTCTGGTGTTACCCGCGTGGGCAACAACAACCTCATTATGGCTTACGTGCACATAGCACACGACTGCGTGGTGGGCAACAACTGCATTCTAGCCAACAACACCACCCTCGCCGGACATATCACCATGGGCGACTACGCCATAATGGGCGGAAAAACAGCCATACTGCAGTTTGTCCACATCGGCGCCCATGTAATCACCGCCGGCGGCTCGCTGGTCGACAAGGACATACCTCCTTTCGTGAAAGCCGCACGCTACCCCATCTCCTACGCAGGCATCAACTCCATAGGCCTCAACCGCAGAGGATTCTCGCAAGAGTCCATCAACATCATACAGGACATCTACCGCTACATCTTCCAGAAGGGACTCACCGTATCCCACGCCAAGGAGATAGTGGCCGAAATGTACGGCAACACCCCCGAAGGCAAAGAGGTTATCGATTTTATCGACAACGCCCAAGTGGGACTGATGAAAGGCTTCAACCCCGACAAATAAAAAAATATCACCCCGACAAACGATTTTCGGCAATTGCCCGTTATTGTATAAAAACTGGAGCATGAAAAAACTGAAAATCATAACAGCCATAGCCACGCTTGTCTTGGTAGCCGCAGGCAGCCGACTGCTTGCGCAGGACAGAATTATATGCTTCGGCACCATTGTCGACGGCGACACCATACCCGCCGTGCAGCTGCGCGAAGTGATAGTGCGGCACTACTCGTGGATGCTCTCGCCATCCGAGATAAAGAGAAACAAAAAACTCATCCGCAACGTAAAAATCACCCTCCCCTACGCCAAAACCGCCAAACGCAAACTCGATTACTACGAGCGACAGATGGCCGGTCTGCCCGAAAGCGAGCAAAAGGCGATGATGAAAAAAGCCGAAAAAGAGATAGAAGAAGAATTCGGAGCCGAACTGAAAAAACTCACCTTCTCGCAAGGACACGTGCTTATAAAACTTGTGGACCGCGAAACCGGCAGCACCTCCTACGAGCTTGTGCGCAACCTGCGAGGCAAATTCCGTGCCTTCTTCTACCAGACTTTCGCCAAAATTTTCGGCTACAACCTGAAAGAAAAATTCGACCCCAAGCACAACTCCAAGGACCGGATGATAGACCGCATCGCCACTGCCGTGGAACAAGGCAAACTATAGTTGTATGGAAAAATACGGAATCTGCCACCTCCCGCTCGCACCCCTGCGCAGCCATCCCGACGACGCCTCCGAAATGGTGTCGCAAATCCTTTTCGGACAAACACTCTATATCCTCGACAGCTCCAATCCCAAATGGACCCTCATCCGCGTCCGCGACGACGGCTATCAGGCCTACATCGGCAACAAACAATACCAAGCCATTTCGAAAGAGGAGTTTGAAAACTTTAACCAGCACCGCCAAACGGTGAACCGCCACGGGGTGCGCATCACACAAACCGACAAACAGATAACCTTCGAAATACCTCTCGGAAGCATTTTGCCCACCGAAGAATCTTTCCGTTTCGGCAATTACGAGTACAGCCACGATTTTGTGCCACAAAAAGAAACACTTCTCGAAACCGCCCGCTCTTTCCTCAACGCCCCCTACCTCTGGGGCGGCAAGTCCATCTTCGGAATCGACTGTTCGGGCTTCACCCAGACGGTGTTCTCGGCACACGGCATACAGCTTCTACGCGACGCCTCGGAGCAGGTAACCCAAAGCCAAGGTGTTCCCAGCCTCGGTCAAGCCCGTCCCGGCGACCTCGCCTTTTTCGACAACGACAAAGGCCGCATTATCCACGTAGGGATACTAATGGGCGACGGCCACATAATCCACGCTTCGGGCTGCGTGCGAATCGACGACATCGATGAAAAAGGCATTTTCAACGAAGAGATTGGGCAATACACCCACCACCTTGCCGCAATAAGGCGGTTTTAGAAACAGGCCTGGAACTTTAATAATGATAAGTCGCAGCCGGACTATATTCTTTTCTTTTTCTCCAAAAACCTTACAAGATTGTACACGGGTTTCATATCTGTGCCCAAAAGATTGAATATTTTCTTGGAGCTGTGGCACCGGCATTCAATATTGTATTCAATAAAATAGGTAATATGTTCGGACTCCTTGACTTTGTATCTGCAAGTCAAAGTGTCTATCATTTTTACCATGCCCAATATGGTGTCGAAGTCGGCTTTGGTTATTGCAATTTTCTGTGTTTCAACGCCGCTGTCGGGGCTTGGTTCAAAAATAACCGACCAATGAAATTCCGGAAATTTCCAGCTTCCGTTCATACTCTTGATGTAAAGTGTGTCGTTGGCAATCCGGAAAACTTCGACACTGTTGGATTTCTTTATTGTCAGACGTGCGGCATTGCCATCCAACAAGGCGGGTTCCTGCATTGGGACGAAAATCTGGCGGTTGCGGTCGTAGGCTTTCCACACCTCACTGTAAGGGGTAAGATAATCCTGAGCTCCATAATAAAGGTGGTATTCTTCCCGCAACTCATCCGGCATAAGCACCTGTAACAAGCTGTCCATAACCGGCTTTTTGACAGCATTTTCATTCTTCAGATGCCGCCGCCAACACCAGTTGGCGAGATGCTTGACGGGGTAATAGAGATAAGCCGCCAATGTGTCGTGACTGTAAGCTCTGATTAATTCGTAGTACGCCAGGGAGTCGGCATCGGGAAAAGTCTGCCAAAGCGGCATTGATTTCAAAAGGGCATCGTAGTAGTACAGCTTTGCAAGTTGTTCCCCCATCCAAATCGCTGAATATGTCCTATATCCGACATCGTAACGCAGAACGCTGTCCTTCTCGGCACGCGAACGGAAGGGCTCGCGGCTGTAGTCGCGGTGCATCTTGATGAAATCTTTTTCAAAATGTTTGGGGTTTATAATTCTTGAGTGGTACCATCCTCCGGGGTATTCCTTCAGTGCCACAAGATAGAAATGGCTGGCAGCGGGCACGTTGCGGTAAACCACCTTGCTGTTCCTTGGATTTACCTCGCTCAGTATGGCGGTGTCCACACCATCCACATAGAGTGCCACCTTGCCGGTGATAGGATTGCAGTCGTCGCTATATAATTTAAGTCGAAGAGTGGTGCGCTCTTGCTGCAGCCATATTGTGTCGAGCGCCAAATTACCGGTAACATTGACCTTCTTCTCATACGATTTATAGCCAGGACACTCCACACGGACCTTGTATTCGCCCTTGGTAAGATAAAATTTGGTGGATTCCAAATAAGAGGGAGTACCATGTATACGACGGTAATTATGACCTGTAACTATGATTCTGCCACCATCAACTTTTGTGCTGTCGATGGCATCATAAACAGGAATGGACAGCTCGCATATATGCCGTTCATATAAGGTGTCGAAAAACCTGTAAATCGGTGCGGTATAGGGACTGTCTTGGGGAATGTCGCTCTCGTGGATGTGGTAACCATTCTCGTCGGTATATTCAAAATCAATAGTTCGTGCATCAATAACGTAACTGACATTAAGCACACGCTGGTTGCCTGCCATGCGCAGGGTGTCCATACAACGGGCAAAGGTTTCGAGTTCGTCCTCGGTGAGTTCGGCATCCCAACGCACACAGGCATTTTTACCAATCGGATGCCCCGAAGAACAGTAATAGAAACGTCCGTCTTCGATACGATAAGCGGTGGGATAGCCCAAGCCCCCATATATTAACATACGCACCGCCGGCTTTGTGCTGGGCGGATACACTAAACTCCGCTCTCCCTGCGGTGCGAATTCTCTTCTGAGAATATCCGAATGGAAACGGGCATCTCTAATGCTACAGCTGTAGCAGGTGTTTGTGTCCTCGATCCATCCCTCTTTGATTTCGGGCATCAGACAGAAAAAGCTGCCGTCGGGATTGCTGTACCTGCGGGGCTCGCGCACACGGCGGTCGTGCTTCAGGCCAAGACGGTGCTCAAGCTGGCAGATGGCGTAATATAGATAGTCATACTTACGTGTGTCCCTGAAATAGCAGTATTTTATATGTTTCAACATTTCGTCGAGACTGAAGGTGCGCCAACGCGGCAACGGATAATAAAGGTCTTCCAAACAAAGGTTGGCCAACGATACATATTTCCTATTCCATCTGGTGGAGTCCCAACCGTTGGGGTCGGCCATAAGCTTGGCCTCGTAGGCTCTTAAAACACTGTCTTTCTCGCGACGCGAAACATACATATCACCACCATAGCCATGCTCCACCTTTATTTCTAATGTTGTGTCGCTTTGCAGGTCTAATTGTATGCTCTTATATGTAAACATTCTAAAAACGCAACGCCCACGAGGAAGTGAGAGTTTAATGTGCCCAGTAGTATCGCCCTCGGCAAAAAAAGAGCTGTCGTTATTGTCGCAAATTATTCTTCCCCAACATAAAGGCTCTGGATTGCCATTATAAGTAATCAGCATATCCACATTCACCCGCTGTGCATAAACGCCAAAGGCAAAAAAAGTAATAACAATAACGCTAAAAAGATATTTAATTATTTGATTATCAGTATTTTTCATAAAAAAAACAATCGTAATACAATCACAAATATACGCAAAAAAATTTGAATTCCAAACAATCATAAAAAAGTATCTCCTTGCACCTCCGAAATATATTTTTTTGTCAAAATCACCGCAATTTGTTAAATTTTTATTTCGCTGAAAAATAGCAATTTGTCGCAATTATTGAAAAAAAATTTTGTCAAACCAAAAAATAATCCTAACTTTGTATCCCGTATTTCTAAAACTTAACAGTTATGAAAAACGGTTTCGACAACGACAAGTATCTGAGGATACAATCCGAACACATTAAAGAAAGAATAGGCAAGTTCGGAAACAAACTTTACCTCGAATTTGGTGGAAAACTTTTCGACGACTATCACGCCAGTCGCGTTCTGCCCGGCTTTGAGCCCGACAGCAAACTGAAAATGCTTATGCAGCTCAAGGACGACGCTGAGATAGTGATTGTTATCAGCGCCGTGGACATCGAGAAAAACAAAACACGTGCCGACCTTGGCATCACCTACGATATGGACGTGCTGCGTCTGCGCGACGCCTTCATGCAGCGCGGATTCCTCGTCAGTTCGGTGGTGATAACCCATTTCAACGGACAGTCGAGCGCCATAGCCTACCGCGAACGCCTCGAAAAACTCGGCATCAACGTGTATTACCTTTATCTTATCGAAGGCTACCCCACCAACGTGGAGCTTATCGCCTCCGACGAAGGTTTCGGCAAAAACGACTATGTGAAGACAACCCGTCCGCTGGTGGTGATAACAGCCCCCGGTCCCGGAAGCGGAAAAATGGCAGTGTGCCTGAGCCAGCTCTATCAGGAAAACCGTCGCGGAATAAAGGCAGGCTATGCCAAATTCGAGACCTTCCCCATCTGGAGCATACCGCTGAAACACCCCGTAAACATCGCCTACGAAGCAGCCACCGCCGACCTCAACGATGTGAATATGATCGACCCCTTCCATCTGGAGGCCTACGGCAAAACAGCAGTGAACTACAACCGCGACATCGAGATTTTCCCCGTGCTCAACGCCCTGTTCGAAGGCATCTACGGCGAAAATCCCTACAAATCGCCCACCGACATGGGTGTCAACATGGCAGGTTTCTGCATCTGCGACGACGAAGTGTGCAGCGAGGCATCCAAAAATGAGATAATACGCCGCTACTACACCGCCCTGTGCGACTACGCCGGCGGCAAATCCAGCGAAAGCGAGATTAATAAAATCGCTCTGCTGATGAAGCAGGCCAAGATAACCACCGAATACCGTCGCACCACCGTGGCCGCCAAAGAGCGCCGCGACAAAGAGGGTGTTCACGCAGCAGCCATCGAATTGGCCGACGGAACAATCATCACCGCCAAGTCGAGCGAACTGCTCGGACCTTGCGCCGCCGTTCTGCTCAACGCTTTGAAACATCTGGCCGGCATCGACCACAGCGTGAAACTCATCTCGCAAAAGATGATAGAACCCATACAGCATACCAAAGTGTCGCTGTTGCACGGCAAAAACCCGCGTCTGCACACCGACGAGGTGCTGGTAACCCTCTCCATACTGAGTCTTTTGGACGAAAACTGCCGCCGCGCCCTCGACTGCCTGCCGCTGCTCAACGGCTGTCAGGCCCACACCACAGTGATGACCAGCGAGGTGGACCGCAAAATCTTCAAGAAACTCGGCGTAGGATTGACAAGCGAACCCATAAGGAAAGGGTGAAAAAAATATGATTAGCAAAGCCACAACACTTTTATTACTTACATTTTCGGCAATAGCCACTTGTTGCGGAAATGCAAATAGCATTCAGAAACCGATAACAAGCATAGGCGTAGAGGATTTCGAATATATTTCGGCACTACCAGATGTGCGACTGATTGATGTGCGTACTCCCAAAGAGTATGCCGACGGACACATCTCCGGTGCGGAAAATATCGACGTGAAAGCTGCCGATTTTGCGGAGCGCATCAAGGACATCAAAGGCACTGTGGCTGTTTATTGCCGAAGTGGTAAACGCAGTCTCAACGCAGCAAAACAACTTGCCGATCTGGGATGCAAAGTGTACGACCTCACAGGCGGCATACTTGCATGGCAAAAGGCCGGAAAACCGACAACAAAAGTTGAAACGGACGTTTTCACCACCAAGAGCGGGAAACTTGTGAAAATCCACGCACTGATGCATTCCAGCATACGTATCGAGTATGAGGGATACGAATCTAGGAAATACGAAATAGTGATAGACCCCTGTGCAAATCTGAATGGCCGCAAGGTGGATTACTCCTCTATGCCAAAGGCTTTCCTCATACTCGTCACCCACGAACATTTCGACCACTACGACCCTACTACAATCGGCCGTCTCTCCAACGAAGGTACATATCTGTTTATGAATCCCCGTTGTGTGGAACTTTACGGCGATGGCAGTGCATTGAAAAACGGCGACAAGACGCAACTGGCCGACGATGTGCTTAATACTGGCTTTGAGAGCATACCTATCGACATACATATCGAAGCCGTGCCAGCCTACAACACCACCGAAGGCCGCCAGCAGTTCCACCCCAAGGGTCGCGACAATGGCTACATTCTCACCCTCGACAGTCTGCGCATCTACATAGCCGGCGACACCGAAGATATACCTGAGATGGCAGACCTCAAGGACATCGACATAGCGTTCCTACCCTGCAACCAGCCCTACACCATGACTCCCGAACAGCTCGTCAATGCCGCAAAAATCATTAAGCCCAAGGTCCTCTTCCCCTACCATTACGGAGAAACCGACATTTCGGGCATTCCCGCACAACTTCCCGACATCGATGTACGTATCCGTCACTACGAATAAGCAATTCCAAAATAGCACAAAAAAAGGGAGTCTCGATTGAGACTCCCTTTTTTATTTTTCTTCGCAGCTCGGCGTTTTCCTGCAACAGTTGGTCTATGCGGGAGTGAAGGACAGCGTTTTCGTTGCGCAGGGCAATATTTTCGGGGAGTTGGCGTCATATATGGCGCAAAAAATATGGTAGGAGTTCTAATTTTTGCAGATTAGTATTTACCCAACAAAAAATTTCACCTCCTTTTGAAAAAAATTTTTGGCGTTTCAAATATTTTTTGTATTTTTGCTGAAGCATTCCGGTGAGCGTGTCGGTAGTCGGAACATGGTGTGAATCTGTAAGAACCATGCAAGTTGGGCACATGTTTAACTTAATGGTTTTTTACAGAAATGAAGTCTCATAATCAGATTCAGCATTTGGTGTATGCGTTGATTACGGTGGCCATCACCGTTCCCGCATTTGTGTTTTACAGCCTATATGTCATCGAGGGCGATACCTTGATACAGACCACTGGCACCACCTCGGTGCTGCAGGCCATCGACCGCCAGGGTGGCGTCTATATGTTCGGCAGTTATCTGCCGCTATGGCTGGTGGTTGCCGTCGAATTGGTCTGCGCCTATGTGCTTGCAGTAGGGATGGGCAGCCCGCTGGCGTTCCGGCTGGCCAGCCACAAGTTCGACCCTCGCCGCAACCACCCGTTGATATTTGAATCGGCCATCATCACGGCAACCGTCTGCCTTATGTGCCCGTCGATGAGCCTGCTGGCCGATGTGTTCTATTACCCTTACCACGAAGGATTCGACGTCGTCACCCTACTGTGCCGCTGGTTCCGTCTGGTGTGCTACAACCTGCCGTTTGCCTACTTCTCGCAGATGTTCTTCATTCAGCCGTTTGTGCGGTTTGCCATACGCAGAATTTTCCCCACCAACATCGAGCAGCGCAACGTGCGGAACGCCAGCAAGAGGGTGAAGCCGACCGACGAGACGGAAGCCATCGCCGACGTGATTATACGCGAAAAAGAGATTGCCGCTGGGAAGTAACCCATCACCACAACTTTAGGACAAAAATAACCCTTAAAATAATTGCATTATGACCAAAGCATAAATTGTAGCTCACATCAACGAAAAAACGGGCATCGAGAAAACCTACGTATTGACGATGGTGGAGGCCATTATGGAAACCATCAAGGAACATTTGGCCGATGGAGAGAACATCTATCTGCGGCAATTCGGAACCTTCGGTATTATTACACACCACAAAAAGGTATGACACAACATTAGCAAGGGAACCTCTGTCATCATCCCAGAACACAAGATTTCTCACTTCAAACCGAGCAAAACCTTCATGAATATGATAAAGCAGGACAAATAAGTTAAGGGGCGCAAGCCCAATATTATTAATCAAAATTCATACATTATGTCAGTAACAAATTTGAACGAAATCAACAAGGCAGATGTGCTCGTAGCCGGTCTGCGGAAACACCCCGAAGAGGTGAAAGAACTCGGCATCACCACCGATGCCATCAACCGTCTGGAAGAGGCCGCCAAGGCTTTGCGCCAGAAAGACGCCGAGGTGGACGAACTGCGCCGCCAGACTACCCTCAAGGCGCACGAGAACCTGGAGCTGATAGCCGACCTCAAGGCACAGATGCTCACCATGCGCAAAGCCGTCAAGGCCCGCTACCCGCAATACGAATGGTTTAAATTCGGAGTGCAGGACAAGCGATAAGCGCATCCTCCCGGAAAAGGTACGAGGCCGCGAGACTGTTCTGCTGCCTCGTGCTTTTTTTTTTCGCGAACCAAAGCAAAAAAAAGGAACCACAGATGTGGTTCCTTTTTAAAAAGATTGGCGTGGGGTTCTCCGCTCCCTTCGGTCGCTATCGAAACATCCACTGGATGTTTCTTCACATACTTTTCCACTTTCAAGCGCAGTATCAATATTATATACAAAAAAAGCGAACCCTTATCGGATTCGCTT
>JAEENM010000146.1 GCA_016283745.1 Bacteroidales bacterium
GGCAATGGCGTTGGGGTAGGCAATCTGCGTGGTAAGTCCTATCTCGGGCTGGTGAAATATTGTATGTCCGTGAGAAGCGACGAAATCAACGGCAGTGGCATCCAAACCGTTGTCGGTCAAGAATTTGCAAACGCATTTCCCGAAATAATGTCCCAAATCGACATTGCAACGGGCGTACTCCAAAGCCGTGGCGTTTTCGAGCGTGGAGAGACGTCGGCGCCAGTCGTCGGAATATTCGTATGTGTCGGCACAGAGGATTTTGTAAATCCATTTTCCGGCAAGGAACTCGAAACGACAGTATGCTAAGTCGAGTCCGTCGAGCGAAGTGCCGGACATCAGTCCTATAACATTATAAAAATCTTTCATCCGGTTGAAAATTAACACATTCTGAATCAAAACTTTTCCTTGATTTCTTTCAATTTGTTTTCCAGTTTGAAGGTCATAATTTTGAAATCCCAAAACTCGATATCCATACTTCTGGCGATTTTCTTCAGGTCGTTGCTGGCATCGTGTTTCAGCGAGGCGATGTACGAATGGCACGAAACGCCGAGCAAAGCCTCTTTCAGCGCACAGGCCTTATACACAATCTCGTTGAACAGACGCTCGGTCTGTACGCCCGTTTTGCACTCAATAACAAACAGTTGGTTGTTTTTGATAAAAACCACGTCGAGTTCGTTGTTGCGACTCACGCCCTTGCGCCAGATATGCACACCCTTGGCCACCTCGTCGGGATTGATAATCTGCTTTACCTTATAATAGACATAATCCTCGAACCAGCCTCCCGTAAGCCATTCCAGCTGCGAGTGTGTAAGCCTGTCGTCGTGTGGCTCTACGTTGGTCATCCGCAAAAAGCCACGGATGTCGGAAACGGGCGGGATGCCGTATCTCGTCGGACTTTCCACTTCCCTTATCGGGATGCCGTTTTTGCAATCACGGTAGTGTGTGCGGAGCAGCTCCAATACTTTGTAGTCGCGGTCGGAGAGCAGCTTTTTGGTGAACAATTCGAACATATTTTCCACGGCCTCCAACGGCATTTCGGGAGCGTGGCTGTGATGCGCCATATCGTGTTCCAGCTCGTGTACCGTAAGATATTCGGCAATGCGCATGCGGTAACGGATTGGGAAGAAATAGTCGTCGTCGTCGAAGATGCTGTTGTCGAACTGCGAATGGATGATGGTGTTGTCGGCCACGTTGGTGTAGAAGAACTGCGCGTCGGCCGCCTCGAACACCTGCTGCACCGCCAGAGCCATATAGCGCGTGCCGCCTGCCAGATTGACACAGTAGTGAACCCCTTGACGGATATGACTTTTCACCACACGGCAGATTTTCTCGTACTTGAACTCGTCGATGTCGTTTTTCAGCACTATCTCTTCGATGAATTCTGCCGGCACCCCGTCGATGGCGGCAAGCCACTCCAAATCGTCGGCGGTGTCCTTGGCGGAGATGTACATCACACGGTCGCCCGGCACGTATTTCTCCTTCACGAAAAGATACGCGGGTATCGGATTGTCCTCCGTTATGATGTTGACAAGTGTCTTTGGCGAACCATTTTCTCCCATAAACTACTGTATTTTAAAAACTTCACTACTTAAGTCCAATCTGCAAATTTACATAATTTTATCGTGCCCGCCGCACTTAGTTTTCAACAGTTTTTCAACAAACCACCCTACTAAACGGGCAAACACATAAATTCCGCACAAAAGTAATCTACTGCATTTAAAACAACAAACTGCTAAAAATCATCATATTACACAAAAAATTTGCTTTTCTCGAAAAAAAATGCTACTTTTGCAAAAAATTTCAATAACCGATGTAGAATACCGACCACATAGTGATCTTTTAGCAAAAAGAAAGGAGAGGGCACCCATGATAGAAACTGCTCAGTACAACGGACTGCAATGGCACCACATTTCAGACGCCAGCGAAGAAGACTACCGCTACCTGCTTGAAACCTACAACTTCCACCCTCTCGACATCGAAGACTGCCGCGGCACCAACCAGCGCCCAAAAATCGACGAATACGACAACTACTATTTCCTTATTCTTCATTTCCCCTATTTCGACAAAGGCAACAAATTCGTCCGCATCAAAGAGGTGAAAATTTTCTGGGGAAAGGACTATATCATCACCATCGGCAAGTCGCACTGGGCCGTGAAAAAGACCTTCGAGACCATCAGCGAAGGCCTCGCCGACAACGACGAACAGACCATCGCCGCCTTCAAATCCAGCGACATACTGCTCTACCGCATCCTCGACCGGCTCATGGCCGAGACCAACACCCTCATCACTCGTATCGGCGCCGAAGTGGACCTCATCAACTACGACATTTTCAGCAAGAAAGCACGGACCATCATCGAACAGATATCCATCACCCGACGCAACATCATCCTGCTCAACACCACCTTCAAACCGCAAATACGACTCTTCCACCAATTTGAAAGCGGCGGCATCAAAGGCTTTACCGAAAGCGAGGAGATGGAAGACTACTGGGGCGATATCCTCGACCAATACCAGAAAATGTTCGACTCCGTCGAGGATTACGGCGAACTTATCGAAGGTCTCTCGCAAACATTCGACTCGTTGCAGGCCAACCGCTCCAACGAAATAATGACAGTGCTCACCATATTCTCCAGCACCATGCTGCCACTTACCGTGATAACAGGAATGTACGGCATGAACGTGGCACTGCCTTTCCAGGATCATCCGCAGGCTTTCTGGTTCGTGATGCTGATAATGGTGGTGGCCACCCTACTACTGCTTTTCTTCTTCAAACGACGCAACCTGCGATAAAACCTCATCACCTTGGAAAACAATAATTTGGAACACATTCTCGCTCTCGACGAGATAGACCACGCCAACTTCTGGGGCGCCAACAACCGCAACCTCAATTTCATCAAAGCTCTGTTCCCAAAACTCAACATCATAGCCCGCGGCGAAATGCTAAAAGTCATCGGCCCAACCGACGAGATAAGCATCTTCGAAACACAGCTGCGACAACTCACCGACTATTTCCGCCAGCACGGCAACATAGCCGAAGAAAACATAATGCAGATAATCGAAGGCAACGTCTCCACCGACAACGCCAGCTCCGACATACTGGTGCACGGCCGCAACGGACTGCTCATCAAAGCCCGCACCCCCAACCAGAAACGTCTGGTGGAGGCTTGCGCCGAAAACGACCTCGTATTTGCCGTAGGCCCTGCCGGTACGGGCAAGACCTACACCGCCGTGGCACTGGCCGTGAGGGCTTTGCGCAACAAAGAGGTGCGACGCATCATACTCACCCGTCCGGCAGTGGAAGCCGGCGAGAACCTCGGATTCCTGCCTGGTGACCTCCGCGAAAAACTCGATCCATACCTGCAACCTCTCTACGACGCCCTCCGCGACATGATTCCGCAACAGAAACTGCAGTCGCTGTGGGAGGACAAAACCATCGAAATAGCCCCCCTCGCCTTTATGCGCGGACGCACCCTCGACAACGCTTTCGTTATCCTCGACGAGGCGCAGAACGCCACCTCAGCACAACTCAAGATGTTCCTCACCCGCATGGGACGCAACGCCAAATTCGTCGTCACCGGCGACCTAACACAAATCGACCTGCCGCGCTACCAATCGTCGGGACTGGCACACGCCATATCCATCTTGGGCAATATCAACAACATAGCTGTAATCCAGCTAGACAACAGCGACGTCATCCGTCACAAACTGGTAACGAAAATCATCAACGCCTACGAGCAAAGCCCGCAGAAAGCCAATATTAGTGAAGATGTTAAGGAGTGAAGATGTGAAGGTGTGAAGGTGTGAAGGTGTGAAGGCGTGAAGGCGTGAAAGCGTGAAGGTGTGAAGATGTTGAATTGTTGAATTGTTGAGTTGTTGAACTGTTTATTTGTTTAGTTGATTAACTGCAAACTCAAAACTAATCAGAACCCCGCTTTTAGGATAGCGACAAAATTTCCCCACACATCTTTGCACACCGACACAATGGCATCGGTGAAACCCATTTTTACCGAAAGCAGCACAATGGCAAGGTTGAACATCAGAAACAGAGCTATGTACAGAAACGACCGCACCACGCCCTGCGACGTTATATCTGTCTGACGCAGAGAAGTTTGTGTTGCGAAACAAATCAAATGGAAAGCCAATGTGAAACCTATCAGCAGATGAAACACGTGCATCGAGTCGGCGGAAGCCCAGATGCTGAAAATCAAAATGATAAACGTGAAAATAGGGAACGTATAAGGCGACAAGGCGATGAAAGTGTTGCCAATGCCGTTTCCGCTGTGCCACACCTCGCCCGAGCCCTCGGAGGAAATCTTCATCGACTTAACACGTTTGAAAAAGAGCAGACAAAAAATCATGTGGGTAAGCTCGTGCGAAGCCGTTTCAAGAACCTTCGAATTGCGTCCCAGAAAAGGAATGATGCGCAAAACAAAGAAAGCACCCAACCCGATGAAAAACCACTTGTACACCCCCAACGAAGCAAAAACCGTCTTAACCGCCAACCAAAACTCAGGAGCGACAACCATAATTCCCAATAACATAAGGGGATACGACAGTATTCGCAAAATTCTCATAACACAAAAAGCTTATTTACAAACATTTAATAACCAAAGCCACAAAACTTCGGCAATGCAAAAGTACGATTTTTTTTGTAAATCAGTGAACTGTGATCTGTGAACAGTGAACTGTGAAGATTGTTTAGTTGTTTAATTGTTTAACTGAAAACTGCAAACTGACAACTGACAACTAATTATCCGCTCTCAGAAATTCCTCGAAAGTATGGTCGGAGTAAAAAACAAGATAACGCACAGCCTTGCGAGTATCCTTTTTCTGAATCGGTTTTTCTTTGTCCCCGTCCAAATTTTGAACTTCTGCGCAATTCTCGTCGAGTTTAGGCTCGTTTGTTATTGCCTGATTTTCAAGCTCTTTTAAAATTGGAGAATTTTCAACCACCTCATTTTCAATAATTTCCGAAGTAGTATTTTGTGGGGTGATTTCAGTCATTTCAGAGGAAAAGATATCCATCTGTCCACCATTTTCCACACGTTCCACCTGATTTTCAATCGTTTGCATATTAGACGCTGTTTCTGTGCCAGAATTTTGCACATGCTCCTGAGTGTTGGCGGATTTGTACATTTCGCCCTTGCCAAACAAAAGCCAGTTGGTGTCGATTTCTGGATAGCGGGTCAAAACACGCATAACAAAATCCAGACTGGGCTTATTACGTCCCGACATAATGTGCGACATACCCGAACGCTGAATGTTTATCTCGTCGGCGAACTGCGATGCGGTGATATTTTTTGCACGCATAATCAGATTAATTCTGTCTATCATAACAAGTTACATTTATAACGGTAAATATTTTCAGTTTACAAATATACACAAAAATATCGAAACATTTGTAAATTTTGTTAATGTTACAAATGTAAAACAATTGTATTTTAAAGCAACACTTTAAAAGTATTTTGTAATTGATTGTATATTAGTTATATAAACAATATTAAATTTTAGATGTAAATAACACTGGATTTTTCGCCTAACACGTTGAAGCACTACTATAATTACAAAAATAAATATATTGGTTTTTAGTTGATTATATAAAATTTTTACGTTTATTTATGCGAAATTAAGCACTTTACATTTGTTTCAATGAAACATTTGTAAATTTTACATTTTGTAATGTTTTACATTTGTAAAATACTGTATTGTTACAAATGTATGATACATTTGTAAACAACGAAACAGGCCTTTTTTCTCCCGGAAAAAAATCGCAGCTTCCCTCTTCGGTTACCGAATAAAAATTATTGCCTTGATGTTCACTCACCCATTCGGATGGAGTTTTATAAATTTTTCAATCAAAATGAAGGAGTGTCCATCCATTTTTTTCGTTCCGACATCTCAAAATCTTCGCAGAAAACCTTATTCGGGTATAAGAAAAAATTTTTTATTACATTCTCGAAGGGGAATAATTGCCTTCTCACGCATCTAATTGTCTATATTTTAGACATTTACACCCCACCCACTCCCCCACCCTTTTATTTGTTGAAAAACAAGTTGATATTTATTTTGGAAAAAATCTTCTCAATTTGACAAAAAAAAGTAATTTTGCACACACAATAATAAGAAATTAGCCTCGTTATTTACTAAATAATAAAAAGAGACGCACAAATGAAAAAAAGAATCGTAATTATAGTCGGCATAGCTCTTTTGCTTGGAGTACTTGCCAGTTCGTGTTACACGTCGCGCAACACTTGTCCGGCATATCGTGGCGCGCAGACCTCCCACTACAGAAAGTAGTGTTGCCTGCGGCAAGGTGTTAGCGACTATGCGACAATCCGATTGCCTGCAAGGTTTTTGTATTGTATGCCGCTACAGTAATTCTTATTAGAAAAAAATAAGGGGAATGTTTTTGCAAACACACCCCTTTTTCTGTTTTCGGGACTACTGCCCTGTTATTTGGATTTCTTCGTCTCTTTCTTGGCTTTTGGTGCGGCCTCTTTGGCTGCCTTTGTAGATTTTGTGGTTGATTTTTTTGTTTCTTTGGCAGGCTTTGAGGGTTTCTTTTCCGTGGTCTTGGTCTCTTTCTTGGTAGTTTTGGGAGCCGATTTTTTCTCTTTCTTTTCGCCTTTTGCTTTTGCCTGTTCCTTTTCCGACTCCATCAGTTCTAGCTCTATATCAAGCAGTTCCTCCTCGTCGGGTTCCAGTTCGTCGTCATCGAGCAGGTCGTCGTCTTCGGGGTCGAGGTCGTCGTCGGGGAGATCTTCTTCTTCTTCCTCCTCCTCGTCGTCGCTGCCGAAAGCGTTGTCGGATGTAGCGTCGGCCATAGCTGCCTCTTCGGCGTAGTTGCCGTGGTTGAGGGTGAATTCGCGGTGCGCCTCGTCTTTCTCGCCGTTGTCGTTCTGTTCCATGATGTCCATATCCGACATCTCGCCGCCTTTGGCGCTGTCGCCGAAAAGATCCTTCTCCAACTCGTCCTCGGCCATGGGCGAGTCAATCTTGACCTCAAATTTCACCATATACACGGTGTCTTCGGTCTCGAAAGGTACGACAAAAATCGGGGTTCCGTCGGGTTTTATTATTTTTTTCAGATAGGGATCATACCCGTCGGGTTGCGGGTAAGCTTCTGCAAATTGTTCTTTCAATTCGTCGGTCAACTTATCGAAACTGATAATCCTGTTGTTTTTGTGTATTTCGTTGTTTGCCATTTTTAAAAACTTTTTGCGATTATAGTTTAATAAATATTAGTCGTTATCTTCGTCGGTACGCAGGTTTTCCATAAGGAATTTCTTGCGTTCGGGCGTATTTTTTCCCATATAGAAGCGCAGCACGTTGGCGCTGTCGAAGTCCTTGTTGAAAATCACGGGGTCGAGACGCATGTCCTTGCCGATGAAGTTCTTGAACTCGTCGGCGGAAATCTCGCCAAGACCTTTGAATCGTGTTATTTCGGCGTTTTTGATGCTGTCTATAGCCTCGACGCGTTCCTCGTCGGTGTAGCAGTAAAGGGTTTTCTGCTTGTTGCGCACGCGGAACAGCGGCGTTTGCAGTATGTACACGTGTCCGGTCTTTATCAGGTCGGGGAAGAACTGCAGGAAGAAAGCAAGCAGCAGCATACGGATGTGCATGCCGTCGTGGTCGGCATCGGTGGCTATCACCACGTTGTTGTAGCGCAGGTTTTCCAGACCGTCGTCGATGTCGAGGGCGCTGTGGAGCAGGTTGAACTCCATATTCTGGTAAACGATGGCTTTGCTTTTGCCGTAGCAGTTCTTGGGCTTGCCTCGCAGGCTGAACACGGCCTGGGTGTTGACGTCGCGCGATTTGGTGATGGATCCGCTTGCCGAGTCGCCCTCGGTGATGAAAATGGTTGTCTCGAGACGACGTTCGTGGTTGCTGTTGTAGTGCACCCGGCAGTCGCGGAGCTTGCGGTTGTTGAGGCTTACCTTTTTGGTTTTGTCCTTGTTGGCTTTTTTTATCTCGGCTATTTCCTTGCGTTCCTTTTCCGACGCCACTATCTTAGCTTGCAGCGCCTCGGCTGTTTGTGCATTGATATGCAGATAGTTGTCGAGGTTCCGCTTGATGATGTCCATAACGTAGCTCTTCACCGTGGGACTTTCGTTGGGCAGTCCGTCGCGGCTGGGCTCCATATATGTCGAGCTGAAGTTTGTCTTAGTCTGGTTTTTGAACTCGGGTTCCTGCACCCTTATGCTTATAACGCATATAATGCCCTGACGTATGTCGTTGGGGTCGTAGTCTTTTTTATAGAACTCGCGGACGGTTTTCACTATCGCCTCGCGGAAAGCACCTTGGTGCGTGCCTCCGTCGGGGGTGTACTGTCCGTTCACGAAAGAGTAATATTCTTCCTTGTTGTATTGTCCGTCGCCGTGGGTGAAAGCCACCTCAAGGTCGCCTTCGTGTATGTGGATGATGGGATACAGCCCCTCTCCTTCCATATTGTTTTCCAAAAGGTCTATGATTCCGTTCTTGGAATAGATGCGCTGGCCGTTGTAGCGCATGGTGAGACCTTTGTTGAGGTAGGCGTAGTTCCAGATTTTCTTTTCTATGTAGTCGTTGATATAGTGATAGTTGCCGAAACATTTGGCGTCGGGGATGAATTCCACGTAGGTGCCGTTGTCCTCGGTGGTGGGCATCAGTTCGGATTCGTTTATCAGCTTGCCTTCGGCGAATTCGGCGTATTTTGTCTGTCCGTCGCGGAAAGCCTGCACTTTGAAATACGACGAGAGGGCGTTCACCGCCTTGGTACCCACGCCGTTGAGGCCGATGGATTTCTGGAAAGTCTTGTTGTCGTATTTTCCGCCGGTGTTGAGGCGCGACACCGCTTCAACCATCTTGCCGAAAGGTATTCCGCGGCCGTGGTCGCGTACCGACACCACCTTATCCTGAAACGACACATTGACCTCTATCTGTTTGCCGAATCCCGATGTGAACTCGTCTATCGAATTGTCTATAACCTCCTTGATAAGTATATATACACCATCGTCCTGCGAAGAACCGTCGCCCAGTTTGCCTATGTACATAGTGGGACGCAAGCGCAGATGCTCCATGTCCTCCAAATGGATGATGGAATCATCTGTATAGTTGTTTTCCAATGGCTTTTCGTCCATAAAATCCTGTGTGTCTTTGTTTTACCTTTGTAATGCTTGATTATTCAACTTGCAAAGTTACACAACAATTCGAAATTATGGAAATTTTTTTGATATTTTTTTTTCAACAATCGGCATTGCAAAAGTTTTGCCCTAGCACGCACTTATTATTGTCAAAATATGCGATAAAAGGGCGTTATTTCTTCGTTTTGGAGAAGGAATACGCTGCTTTTGGCATGCTTGCACTATGCTGTGACAGGCAAAAGAATGTCGTCGAGGGACGTTGCACCTTATTATAAATCAATATATTGCACACAAGCCGGAACTGTCTGAGTCATTTTTTCCTTTGCAGATACGCTTTTTTTTCGTATTTTTGCAAAACGAAATCCTGCGGATGTGGCGTAATTGGTAGCCGCGCTAGACTTAGGATCTAGTGACGAGAGTCGTATGGGTTCGAGTCCCTTCATCCGCACAGAGTTGAAAATACTGTATTTCAAGGAATTGGCAGCACATTGGTGACTGCCTTTTATTTTACCCTTAGCTTGCGTCCGATTTTCAGTGTGGTGTTGGTGTTGATGCCGTTGAGCTGGCAGAGTTTTTTCACCGTGGTGTGGTTTTTGCGTGCTATGGAGCCGAGGTTGTCGCCTTTTTTGACGGTATAATACTTAGAAGAAGCAGTGGATGTCTTGTTTGTAGCCACCGTGGCTGTGGGATTTTCTTCCACTACCGAGGTGTCGTTTGAAGCCACTTCGGGTCTTGCCTCTTTGTCGAGCAAAGCAACCTTGGGTGCCGACGAATGCACGATTATTTTGTTGCCCTCGCGAATGGAGCGATAGACGCTTCGGTTCATATTGCTGGGCGTGAGTTTGAATTTTCGGTTCACGGGACGCCCTTTGTCGGTGAGGCTGTGCGAGAAAAGCCAGTCGTAGGTTTCGTGCATATAGAAAGCGTACACCAGCTGTCCGTGGTTCATTCCCTGCAAACGTGTCCAAATCAGACGGTTAGTGTCGCCACAGTTGTTCATGGCATCCACCACACGCTGCGACTGTCCGATGCCTACGGCGCGGTCGGCGGTGCCATGGAGTATCCACAGCGGCACACCGTTGAGCGGACACAGGTCGCGGCTGGTGCCGCCTCCGCACAAAGCCATTGCCGCCGCTATCTTGGAGGGAAAAGCGGCAGTGAGGTCGATGGTGCCGTAGCCGCCCAGACTCATGCCAAGCACATAGATTCGGTTGGTGTCGATGGCGTAACGCTGTTCAACCCAATCAACCACACGCCACACCTTGTCGGGTTTCCAAGCGCCGGGACTCTGTGGGGCAAGCACAACGGCGTCGATGTGCATACCCATATCCAAGGCGTTGAGCGGACCGTAGCGGCGCACCCTTTCAAGATTGTTGCCGCACAGGCTTCGTCCGTGCAGAAAAATGACAAGCGGCTTGGCCACAGTGTCGGTGTAGCCGTTGGGAGTGTAAAGCCAGAAACTATAGCCGTTTTCCACAGCACCGCGGAACGGGTAGAGATGCTGTGCCTTTATCGCGACTGACGCTAGTACAAACAGCGCTAAAAAAAGAATTTTCTTTGTCATCATCACATTGTTTTATAACACAATATGTCCTTTGGACAAAGAAATATTTACGTAAAAAAACAGAAAAAGTTATATGGGCAAAGGAAATAGAGCACCATCCCACAATACCTATTCCGCACTTTATTTGCTTTTAGCCTTGCGTTTCTTGCGGTAGTATTTAACCTTGTAACGTGTGGTGCAACTCAGCTCTCCGTTATAATACAAACGGTCTTCACACAATGCTCCTTTCCTGTCAAAAACATATTGGTGTGTCTCAACCTCTCGCCATTCTTTTCTTTCTTCCTTGGGCAGTCCAAAACATCCATTTGGCCTGCCATAACGCCGATACTTGTAAACTGTGTCTATTAGCTTTCTGTCATTTAACACATATCTGGTGCTAATGTTCAAAGTGTCTCTTACAAAGAAGCCATACGACGCCCCATTGGGATAATATTTGTATAATTCAACAAACCTAGAGTATGTTTTTTTTGAATTATTGTAGTTCATTTCTTCCTCCAATGTCACCAGTGTATCCCCATTTGAATAATTACGGCTTATAATTATCCTTTGCGGATTGGAACAATCCAAGTTGGTGTCGTCTAGCAACTGCACCTTCACCGATGTGTCGCCTACAGTATAATGGCAGAAACTGTCAACAGAAAACTGAATTTTATTCTTATATCTTTCGACTTTTACATCTTTGCGAACGCTATTGAATGCCGAATCATAGTAATAAACAATATTTGACAGTTCCAATGGCAGGGTATCGGCAACGGGCACCGTTTCATATTTATATCTACCCACGTTACTGAACAATGAATCCGTCATAGTTTGCAAATTCCGGTGAAGTACTATAACTCTTATTTGCACACTATTATCCATATATTTTTTTTCAACCGTTCTGACAACAATCGGAGTGTTCGACAGGGTATCTATCCGCACACGCCACGTCCAGCCTTTTACATTAGACACCCATTCTTTTGTTTTTTTATCGTATTTGAAAGGTGAAGTGTATGGATCAATCATTCTTCCATCTTTTCCGTACGAATATGTTATTTTGTGTGAACTGCCGTCTTTGTAAGAATAGCGTTCCGTAACTTTTCTAACATTCTGTCCATAAAGTTCTTGATGCGTGGGAAGTGATTGTGGGACAAACTCCTGTGCTTGGCAGATGCAGCCGAACAACAAAAGTACTAATAAGGGCAAAAACGCTGTGGCAAAGAGACTCTTTTTCATAGAAATTCAATTTTTTAGGGGTTATTCTTCATCTTCGAACTCTGAGGCTTCCGCGGTGGGGGTGAGCTCCTGTGTGCGGTACTCGCTGGCACGCGAGAACATTGCGTTGATGCTGTCGCGGATGGCGTTGTCGCGAGCTATATCCTCGTGGCGTTGCCGTTCCGTGGCCGACAACACAGGGGGCTTGTTTATTTTCGAAGGCTGCTGTTTCTGTTTTGAAGGCGAATAGACATCTACTGTGCCACTTTCAACGGGACCGCTAGAGTAATCGGTTGTTGCCGACGAGGAGTTCTTTTTTGTGGCCGGCTCGTTGCCCAGCAGACGGCGGGCACCCACGTAACGGTTTTTGTAATATGCTTCGGTAGATGCACTTATACGCACGCCGGTGCTCGACGAGTGTATAAAATCGAAAGTGCCTTTGTCGGGATACACATCGGTAACGATACCCACATGTCCTATGCTTCGGGAATGGCGGCGTCCGCCGAAGAAAACGAGGTCGCCGCGCTGCAGGTCGCCGCGGTTTACGCTGCGTCCGTGGTGCCATTGTCCTGGAGCCGAGCCGGAGAGGTCGAAACCGAAATGGCTGTAAACGAAGCGTGTGAATCCCGAGCAGTCGAAGCCTTTGGGGGTACGACCTGCTGCACGGTACGGTGTGCCTATGTACCTGCGGGCCACGCTAATAACGTCATCGGCAGTGGTCTGCGCCAAGGCATTCACTGCCAAAGCGACAAACAACGTACCGAGCAACAATAATTTAACTATCTTTTTCATCTTCTTTTAATCCTCCTCAATAATTTTACCGCTTGCCACATATTTTCTCCATTTCTCCACCACTGCCGCGAAATCTTCGGGGTAAGGCGATTCGAAATGCAGATGTTTGTGTGTGGTGGGATGCTCGAAGCCAAGCACCACGGCGTGCAGTGCCTGACGGGGCATCAGCTGGAAACAGTTGGTTACAAACTGTTTATATTTCGAAAAAGTGGTTCCTTTCAGAATCTGGTCGCCGCCGTAGGCCTCGTCGTTGAACAGCGGATGGCCTATGTGTCGCATGTGGGCGCGAATCTGGTGTGTGCGGCCAGTCTCAAGCACGCATTCCACAAGGGTTACGTAGCCGAAACGCTCTTTCACGTGCCAGTGTGTTACGGCGTGTTTGCCACTCTCGCTGCCTTCGGGGAAAACGGTCATCACCTTGCGGTCCTTGGGCGAGCGGCCGATATTGCCGATGATGGTGCCGTCGTCCTCGTCGAAATCGCCCCAGACAAGGGCGTTGTACTTGCGTTCGATGGTGTGTTCGAAGAACTGCTTGGCCAGAACGGTCTGCGCCATCTCGTTTTTGGCAAGAATGATAAGTCCGGAGGTATTTTTGTCGATACGGTGTGCGAGGTACGGCGTTATGGGGTTGCCATCCTTGTCGGTCTTGCCCTGATAATAGAAGGCGAGGGCGTTGAGCAGTGTGCCGTCGAAATTGCCGAAACCCGGGTGCACCACAAGTCCGGGCTGCTTGTCCACCACCAGCACGTCGTCGTCCTCATAGACGATGTTCAGCGGTATATCCTCGGGGGTAATCTCTATCTCGCGCGGCGGGTTGGGCAGCAGCACGCTGATGACATCCAACGGTTTGACGCGGTAGTTCTGTTTCACTGGCGTTCCGCCGACAAGGATGCACTGTGCTTTGGCGGCGTTCTGTATCTTGTTCCGCGATGCGCCTTGTATGTGGTCCATCAGGTACTTGTCGATACGCAGCATGGCCTGGCCTTTGTCAACCGTAATGCGGTAATGCTCGTACAGTTCGCCGTCGTCGTTGCGTTCTTCAAGTTCTATGTCGGGATTTTCTTCTGCCATCGGATGTTATTTTACTATAAATTTCTTATTTACAATCGGTTGTCCGTCGTCGGCAGTAATTCGGAGCAGATACACTCCCGAACGTAGGTCGGACACATTCATCTGTTTTTCAACAGCTTGGCGTTTCAGCAATTTGCCGCACATATCGTAAACCTCGATGGTGGATGACGACAATGTGACATCCGTTTCATCGTAATCCAGACGAAGGAAGTCCTTGCAGGGATTAGGATACAGATTTACAGCGTTTTGCGACAGCTGAGCCTCCGAAATTCCCAACACGGCGCTCTGTCCGAAATAGGGACGCATCATAAGCGAGCCAGCGAGTATGCTGCGTTGCCAATAGCCTGAAGTATAATAATAAATATTGTCGGCTGAGTTGTTGCTGCGGTCGAAGCCGAGGTTGATGTAATTCGACGAATGTTGTTCGAAACCGATATAGATTTTACCATTGACCACAACAGGCCGTTCCAAAGTGTAGCGGCAGTACTGGTTGAGGCTGTCGAAACGCGGGTAGGCGTATTGCGACGACTTGTAAAGCACCGAGCCTGGCTTGCCTCCATTGTCGTTCCAAACGCACAGATAGAAAGGTATTCCGGCGTTGCCGTTGTTGTAGGTGCGGTTGAAATACATATCTATCGCGGTAAGGGAATCGCTTGTGGAGAGGTTAAAACCGTAGGCCAGCGAGCAACGGCTGTTGTCGGTGGAAAGTCCGTAGCCGTTTTCCGGAATGCCGTCGTCATAGGCGAAATAGTTGTCGAACACCTGCTCGAAGACAACGGTGTCGTTCTGCGGGTGGTTGTCGCCAGTATAGCCTTCGGTAACAACGTGCACTATGCGGAACACGTTGCGGGGATTGGTCATTGTAGGCAAAGTGTCGTTCAACGGCGGACGGGCGTGGACAGCAGCCGACTGATACTGATGGTTGGGCAGATAGGCAGGCACATTTTCCGAACCGCCCGTGTAACTACCTATCACACTGTTGTTTCCGTCGTAAATTTTGTATTCGTAACGCGACACCAACTGCTGCGAATAGAGGTTGGTAATGGTGTTTTGCAGACTGTCTTTAAGGCAGCTGTTGCGGAACTGGCGAGTGGGCATGGCCGTGTATTGTTTCAGCATCGAAGTGGCTTTGTTCACAAAAGCAATGTCGCGGAAGGTGGGTGCGTGGGTGCGACTGTAGTCGAGATACACGTAGTCGATGTTCCACATGTCGCAGTTGCCCGAAAGTCCGGGCTTAGTTACATTATTGACACTCACATAGTTGCGGAAACGGAACTTAAATCCCGATTTCAGATACACGTCTTGAATAATGGGAATCGCCACATAGCGGAAGAAACCGCCGTCGCGGGCATGGAGGGTGTCGAGCGAAAAGCCGTCGGTGCTCCACACCTTGTCCCAAACACCCGACACCGAGTTGAAAAACTCCAATATCAGCGAGTCGCCGGCTTCGGGGGCAACCCCTACCCTTTCCCACATATTGCCGTATCCGCCTCCAGGTTGGAAATAGAAGCTGAAATAGATGGAGTCGGCGGCAGTGAGCGCCCTTGCGTAAGGCGAAAATAGGGAGTCGAGACGTATGGGCAACGAGGTGAGGGTGTCGCCGGGCGTGGGCGTTTGGCCGATACCGCGATGCAGGTTGCCACAGGCGTCGATGGCGTCGAGGGTGGCAACGCCAACGGTGGGCGGGAACACGGCGTAGTCGGCATTGACAAAAGCCTGGTTATCGGCCCAGCGGTTGCTGTCGGGATAGCCGCCGTAGTTGGAGAAATCGTCGAAAAACGGCAGTGTGAGCGGCTGCTGAGCTGACTTAGCCCTTGAGCGATGACGCTTGGCAAGACGTTCGACAACGGGATTGCCGTAGATAGGCAGCAGCACCTCCTGCGCCACAGCACCTCCGACAAAAGTCAGCAACAACGTTATTCCAATAGCAATTTTCCGCATTGTATTTTAGATCTTCAGATTATCGGATTTTCAGATTTTCAGATTAGAAGAATTTTCAACTCTCAACTCTCAACTTTCAACTTTCAATTTACCAGTCGAATTCGTCTTCTGTGGTGGTGGAAGCGGGTTCAGAGGGTTCGGTTATTATCTCCTCCTCGGGTTCGGGAGTCTCGTCGCGTTTGTAGTTTTTCACCACTTTGTTGAAATCGGTGGATGACTCGGAGCGGTACCACAGCTCGATAACGGTGCCGAAGGGGACTCGGGCGGTCTTGTTGGGCTGCATGTCGTACACACGCGAGTTGTTTTTGTCGTCGGGATGTTCGTAGTGCTCTATGCCCACGTTGAGCGACGCCGCCTGCAGCATCTTGCGCGCCTCGCGGGGAGTCTTGCCGATAACCATAGGAATGTTGGTCTTGGCGTTGAACTGGCAGCCCACGATAAGGTCGATGCGGGAGCCTTTTTCGAGTATGGTGCCCGGCTTAACGTCGCGGCCTTTGTGCATCTGACGTTCGACGATGTTGTTGCCAAGCTCGTTTTCCTCGAAAGTGATATAACCGCCCTCCAGACCGACATTTTCGAGCTGCGAGATGGCCTGTTTTAGCGACAAGCCGCCGGTGAGGTTGGGCACTTCGGCCTTTTCGGGATTGTACGAACTGATGGTGACATACACCTTGCGGCCTTTCTTGATCTTGCTATTCGCCTTGGGGTCCTGGGTGAGGATGTTGCCGCCGGGGGTGTTTCCCACAAAGATGGAATCCACCACCACAAGCTCAATCTTGTCGACCCCCTCCACGCCGTCGAGGTCGGCGATGTTTCGGCCAACAAGTTCGGGCATGTCGTACTCGTCGCCGTGACGGCTGTAGATACGCTGGATCAGGTACACCAAAAGTATTATCGCTATCGACGCGGCAAGCATCAACAGCAGATTGGTAACGAGCGGATGCTCTTTGAAAAAATTCTTTTTGCTCATAAACAAATATTTCAAGACGTAATTATTAATAACTACGTTTTATCATATTTATTGTTTTAACGAGAAAAAACAAGATAAGTTTTCATCTGGGAGGAAAAAAATCATTGGTCGCGTCTCTCCGAGACGTGGATTTCTGTGGGGGGGAGGACGTTTTATCACCCCACACTGCGTTCTGGGCATTCTCCGCTACGCTATCAAAAGAGCCACTGGCTTTTTCTTCATGCGGGGTTGCTAAGAGAAAGCCCCGCTGGGGCATTTTTGGTAGTCGAATAATCAAACGTTAAACGAAAAGAAACTATATAGCAACCATTCATTCAGTAACATACACACATTTACTATTAATAACGTACCACAATAAAAATCAGTCTTAAAGAGAAATCTTTTTGCTTTTTCGATTTTTCTTCGTAATTTTGCAGTCGCAACCAAAACATTTTTACAACGATGAAAAAAACAGTCATATCGATATTGCTATGTGCGGCATTTGTGATGTCCGTCCAAGCGCAGAAAAGAACCGTGGAGAGCATACGTCAGACATACGCCGAGGTCCACGAATGGATTTCGCACATGATGCCCAACGAGGAGGGCGAGACGGGCATGCCCCCCGAATATTACGAGCTTAACGTGATACAGAACCTGCCCGGCACTGGTCCGCACCGCGAGGTAGTGCGCATGTTCTACGGCGAGGAGGAAGCCGCCGAAGATGTTATCTATCCGCCTCACTATCTGCGTTTTGCCACAGCCAAGTACAACTTCGCCGCACGCGAGTTCTACGAGGAATACCTGTACGACGAAAAAGGCCGTGTGATGTTCATCTACGCCATCACCCCCGATGCCGACCCCAATATGACGCCCTACGAGCTGCGCATGTGGTTCGACGGCAAGCGTCTGCTGCGTTTCACCGCCAAGAAATGCGAGAATTTCAAAGGTGATTTGGACATCTCCACCCTAAGCAAATGGATTTTCAAAGAGGTGTATTCCGGCACCGACATTCCGGAGATGTACCAGCTGGAGGCCAACCGCTGCAAAGACAGAGCCTTGCGTTTCCTTGAAATGTTCAAAGGTATTGACAAGAATACTTATTTGTGATTTCGGAATTGGCTGACGCGTTTGGTATAACAACAATAAAAATATAAAAAAACACAACAAACAAGAGTTTTCTCCGTTATAGTTATAAAAGAAAAATGATTATGAATACTTCTGCACAACAGATACAGATGAACAAGGAGCTTTGGCAAAGCATCGGCTATATTGCTGATGACGAAAGCCTTATGCGCCGTTTGACACGCTACGCCAAAAAGCTGGCCAAGGAACGGAAAGACCCCACTCTTATGAGTGAAGAAGAGTTCCTTGCACGTGTCGACGAATCGAAAGAGGAATACGAAAACGGCAATTACCACACTTTCGAAAGCATTGAGGATTTAGATAAATACATTAGGAGTTTATGAATTACGAAGTGAGGTTTACACCGAAGTCCGAACAAGATTTGGCAAAACTGCTGCACAGCGAGCCAAAGTCCTACCAAAAAGCTTTGCGTCTTATTTCCGAACTTAGAGAGCATCCCCGCTCAGGCACAGGACACCCCGAACCACTAAAAGGCGACCGCGTCAACCAGTGGAGCCGCCGCATAACACAGAAGCACCGTCTCGTTTACGAAATACGCGACACAGAAGTAATTGTTCTTGTCCTAACAGCCTACGGACATTACGACGATAAATAAAAAAAGGGTGCCGTTTCGGGCATCCTTTTTATTATGAGCTTGTTGCTGTCGGTTTAGTACATGCCGCTGTTTATAATTATTGCCAAACAAAGAAGCGTCCTTCGTTAATTTGCTCTTTTACACACCACTACACACAAACCTGAGAAAAATAATTTTCCTTACAGTTACAAATCTGGCTTTTCGGCGTCTAATATGACGAAGTTCTCTACAAATAACATACCACAGATGAAAACAATCAAAAGACTTCTCCGTTCTGCTATCAAAAGGTCCACTGGACATTTCTGCATAGCGTTTGCGGCGTGTGTTTTGTCCACGCTCACCGCAAACGCACAGTCGGAACAATGGAAGGCTTATTTGGACATCTGCAAGCAGTCACGTGCTGATATGACACCCTGCGAGAAGATGGAACTATATGCGCGAATAGATTCCCTGTACGACGGGTATATCCCTATACGCCAACAAGAAATGAATTACATGGAAGCCGCCCTGCAGTGCGGCGACACGGCAACATTCAAAAAGATGGCTTTCCGCGTGGTCAGGTGGAAGGGGTGGAACCCGCTTGTATTCTACTACACAGACCGATACAAGTTTTTGAAAGACTGCGACTGGTGGCCGGAACTGGACTCCATCCAGCAGGCCATCCACGGCAGGAAGGACTACAGCTATGCGGAGACATTGTATCAAATGGAACTGGAAGACCAAGCGGCGCGACGCGCCTTCAACGACCCCGACCACACTCATCCGAAGGCCGTCGAAGATTCGCTTTCGAGACGTATGCACGAAGTGGATTCGGTGAACCTCGCCAGGCTAGTATGGCTAATGGACACGCTGGGCTTCCCCTTATGGGACCGGTTCTGTCCCTACGGTGCACACGCAGCATGGCTCGTCGCACAGCATGCGCACCCTTGGTTCCAGTATGGCTATGTCAAGCAGATGCGCAAAGCGGTGGCGGACACCAACGCCGACCCGTCAAATCTGGCCTACCTTGAAGACCGTCTGCGCACAGGGCGCGGTCTGCCACAGCTTTACGGTACACAGTTCACTTCCATCGGCGAGAACAACCGGACGGTGTGGCAATGCCCTGTGACCGACATCAAGAACGTCAATCTACGTCGCGGACAAATGCTTATGCCGCCGCTGGAGGACTACATCGAGGGTTATCTGAAAACCGAGACCGAACAGGGTCGGCTCGACAGCGACACCCCACTGACAGAGATGGGTGACAACTATGTGCGATACTATTACCTCGGCGACCAGTATTCGCTTCTGCCCATAGACAAGCAGGAGGGTGTGACGGATGCCGTGGCATACACGGCTACAGGCGATTACTGCGCAGCAATTCCCATCTTCTGCTCACAACTCTCGCATCTCTATCCCTTTGTGCGCGACCTGAAGCACTATCTGGAATGCCTTCTGCGTAGCGAGTGCGTAGGAGACCAGTACTGCTACATCAGCCATTATGAAGTGCTGGAGCGCATGGTGCTCTGCGGCTACGAGCCTGACGCATGGCTCGACTCGCTGCCCGACACGCTCACTGTGCCCCTGCGGGCCGATTACGCCAACCTGCGCGACGAGTACCTGCGCTACCTCAACCACGAGGACGACACCCTGCTCTCCGCCGCCCTCGCCAGCCGCGCCGACTTCGAGGCCCTGCTTCGCAGCGGCAAGAACTACCACCGCTACGAAGTCGACGCATGGAACCATGCCTATCCCTTGCTGCAGAAGATGACCGACGAACTGACCAAACGCGACTATGAAGCGTTCTTCGCCCTCCTTTGGCGCGAAGTGGAACGTGGCAACCTCCATGCCGAAGATTACGCCTCGCTCTACGACCGCACCTATTATCGTCTCTACGGCAAAGACTGGTATGGCACCCTTGCCGCTGGTGTGCCGTCGGCTCGGCCGACATCCGACAAGCATATCCGTACAGCCAAACAGAAAACTCTCAATGAGCGCCGCCGCGCAGCATGTCTGCCGCCAATAAGAACCTCAAAACAAAAGACAAAATGAAGAAAAAACTTTTGATATACGCATTATTATTGTTCCTTGCTGCCGATATTTTGGCACAGAACAAATACGAAATGCGATGCTGGATTAGGGGTGATTCGTTGTCAGTCAATGTCGACTATGTGTCGGAGAAGGAGTTCCCCGAAGTCGAGGATTATTTTCTGCTCACCGAGGTTGCCAAATTAGAGATCGTATCTGCCGGCTGTACCGGCTATACTTTTCATAACGACGGAGACACTGTCCGTTTCGACAATCTTTATGCGTTTTCTTTCCCTCATCTGCCAAAATACGTCAATGTGTATTATACCTTGCCGTTATCCAGTTTCCGCACAGCCGACGGCGCCATAGTGTTGCGACGCGAGGGCAACTGGTATCCACACCGTAATGGCGAACTCCTCAAAGCAGAAGTCAGCATTGAAACTGCAACCGATGACTACTACGTTATCGGCGGAAGCGAGACTTCACCCTCGTTTGACATGCATTTAGTTCTGCTTCCAAAGGACAAATACAAGTGCAAGGTCATCAAAAATGCAACGCGTCCTTTCTATTTCTACCGCCCCAAGAGCGACACAACCCGTTACCCCGATGCATATTACAAAGAGTTTGTGGATTCGTACAATTTCTACTGCTCCTTTTTCGGCGATTCCTTGTCGTCAAAGCCGATGAACATTGTGGAGATTGGCGACCCGCAGTTTGTGATGTGCCAGTCGCTGCGCGATATGATTATCTTCGGGCATTATTTCTATGATGTTTACAAGATGATACCCGACTTTTCGTGGATTCCTCACGAGGTGGCGCACCAATGGTGGGGCAACGGCATCTTCTTTGAACATCGCGACTACGCTTTATGCGAAAGCTTGACCGAATATATCAAACTGCAATACCTCAAAAGTCGCGGGCGTGGCTACGAGGAGCAGATTGAATACTATAAGGCAATGATGGAACGTGCCGAAAAAACTTTGCCAATCGCCGACATACACAGCGTCGAGTCGCAGGATGAGTCCATTGCCATCTACCATGCCGCACCATATCGCTTAACCCTTGAGGACTCGACCTCCGTCAACACCACCATGATACAACTCTACCGCAAACACAAACACACTGTGGTGAACAGAGACACCTTCCAACAAGAATGCAAAGCATTGCAGAACTGGCTGATGTCTAAATAATTGCAAAAAAATAAAAGTTTATAACGACTAAACTTCGGAAAACAACAAAACAGCTGTAACGGTTTCATAATGAAGCATAACTCATCATCTTTTGAAGGTTTGTCTTCACAATTTGGTTAAAAACAGTTGGCTTAAACGACTGCTCAAATTCCCGCACCTTATCCCATCCGTATATCCTGACCACAATCCGTTGTTCCTCTTCTGTCCCATAGCCAAAAACCCGTTCTATGACGAAGTCTGAATGTCTTCGCCAGTCGATGTTTGCAAAATCGGTGTCCCAAAAGGTAACCTTTGAGAAATCGCTTTCTTTCGGATAATATGTCAGTTCTTGGTTCTTCATTTTCAATCTGCAAAGTTACATTTTTTTTGAAATAACAAAAAAGGACATCCCGTTCGGACGTCCTTTTAATAATTGTGTTCCGTATCACTTGCATTTTGCGAGGCGTACGGACATACCTACTACTCAATTTTTTTCAGCACAGAAGTCTCGTTGTTGTAGCTGAGGTTGAGTGTGGAACCGCTGATAGTGAAGGTGGCTTTGCCAGCATCCTCGCCGCCCACCTCCGTTTTGAGGGTTATCTCGCCGCTGCCTTGGGTAGCTGTGCCGGTGTAGGTAAATTTGCCAATCCAGTCCACTGGTTCTGACTCATTACCGTTAGCATAAACTTCCATACGGCGCAGCCAAGCATCGTCGACGAGCACGGGGTTGGAGGTGCCGTGGTTGGAGTTAAACATCAGGGCGAACACAGGACCCTGTGCGTAATCGGTCTGCCAGTTCTGGCCCGAAAGCACAGCCTGATCGCCGCCTGCCGGCTGTTCGTTGCCATTGTCAGGAGCAGTTCCGCTGTTACCTGAATTGTCTTTGTCGCCACTGCAGGCGGCCATTGCTGTTACGCACAAGGCTACAGCCAAAATTTGAAAGATACGTTTCATGATTTAAAAATGTTTAATGGGTTATACAATAATCGCCACGGGCCGATGCTTTTCGCACTGTCCAAAGGCTTGTTAATTTCTTTATGCAATAACGATGCAACTCCCTCTAAATCAAAATTTGATTTTCGGGGTGGGGTAATTATCAAATAGTTAAGTAAACCCTTCATAGTTTTCGAGTGAAAATTACATCTGCAAAGATACAACTTTTTATTCAAACTGCAAAATCACACTAAAAAAGGGTGCCGTTTCGGGCACCCTTTTTATTATGAGCTTGTTGCTGTCGGTTTAGTACATGCCGCCCATGCCGCCGGGCATTCCGCCACCTGCGGGAGCTGCGGGGGTCTCCTCTTTGATGTCGCAGAGGACGCACTCTGTGGTCAGCAACATACCGGCGATGGAGGCTGCGTTTTCGAGGGCCACACGGGTAACTTTGGCGGGGTCGATAACGCCGCTCTGGAAGAGGTTCTCGTATTTCTCGGTGCGGGCGTTGTAGCCGTAGTCGCCTTTGCCGTTCTTAACCTCGTTCACTACCACGCTGCCTTCCAAGCCTGCGTTGGCAACAATCTGACGCAGAGGTTCTTCCACTGCACGGCGGATTATTTCCACACCCAGTTTTTCGTCTTCGTTCTCGGCTTTGATGTCGGCCAGTTTAGCGATGGCGCGGATGTAGGCTGTGCCGCCGCCGGGGATGATACCTTCTTCAACGGCTGCGCGTGTGGCGTGCAGGGCGTCGTCGAAACGGTCTTTCTTTTCTTTCATCTCCACTTCGGAGGCTGCGCCGACGTAGATGACTGCCACGCCGCCTGCCAGCTTGGCCAGACGTTCCTGCAGTTTTTCGCGATCGTAGTCGCTGGTGGTCTTTTCTATCTGGGCTTTAATCTGGTTTACACGGGCTTTTATCATTTCGGCATTGCCTTTGCCGCTTACGATGGTGGTGTTGTCCTTGTCGATGTTCACCTTCTCGGCCTGACCCAGCATACTGAGGTCGGCGTCTTCCAGCTTGTAGCCTTTGTCTTCGCTGATAACGGTACCGCCGGTGAGTATGGCGATATCTTCGAGCATCTCTTTACGACGGTCGCCGAAACCGGGAGCCTTAACGGCGACGATTTTCAGAGAGCCACGCAGACGGTTCACAACCAAAGTTGCAAGAGCCTCGCTTTCAACATCTTCGGCGATGATAAGCATAGGACGGCCGGTCTGCACCACTTTCTCGAGCACGGGCAGAAGGTCTTTCATTGTGCTTATTTTCTTGTCGTAGATAAGAATGAAGGGGTTGTCGTAGGTAGCTTCCATTTTTTCGGTGTCGGTTACGAAGTAGGGGCTGATGTAGCCACGGTCGAACTGCATACCTTCAACCACCTTGACGCTGGTTTCAATACCTTTGGCCTCCTCGATGGTGATAACGCCGTCTTTGGTAACTTTTTCCATAGCCTCGGCAATGATGTCGCCAATTTGGGTGTCGTTGTTGGCACTGATGGTGGCCACCTGTTTGATTTTGTTGATGTCGCCGCCGACTTCCTGAGCCTGAGCTTTGATGTCGGTTACGATGGCTGCCACGGCTTTGTCGATACCGCGTTTGAGGTCCATGGGGTTGGCACCTGCGGTAACGTTCTTAAGACCTGTGTTTACGATGGCCTGAGCCAGTACGGTGGCAGTGGTTGTGCCGTCGCCGGCTTGGTCGTTGGTTTTGGAAGCCACTTCCTTAACCATCTGTGCACCCATGTTTTCGATGCCGTTTTCAAGTTCAATCTCTTTGGCCACGGTAACGCCGTCCTTGGTAACTTGCGGAGCACCGAATTTCTTGTCAATCACCACATTACGGCCTTTAGGACCGAGGGTTACTTTCACTGCATTTGCCAGCGCGTCAACACCTTTGCGGAGCTGTTCGCGAGCGTCGTTATTGAAAACTATATCTTTTGCCATTTCTTTACTTTTTTATTGATTGTTAGACATTTAAATTATTGCGTAGATGTCGCTCTCACGCATGATGAGATAGGTTTTTCCTTCGTACGAAATTTCGGTTCCGGAGTATTTGCCGTAAAGCACGTTGTCGCCAACTTTCACGGTCATAGTAACGTCCTTGGTACCGTTACCAACGGCCACCACGACGCCTTTTTGGGGTTTTTCCTTTGCTGTGTCGGGTATGATGATTCCCGATGCTGTTTTCTGTTCGGCTTCGGCAGGTTCCACTAAAACTCTGTCGGCCAAGGGTTTGATGTTTAATGTTGCCATGTTTTTTATATTTTTATGTTTTTATTCGTTTGAACAAAAAGTGTTTTGTCAATTTGTGTGCCAATGGTAGCCTGTCAGTATTTTGGTGACATTTTTGCACCGCTTGTCGGAAATTTGGCGGCATAACAATGACGACGGGTGACATTTTGTCAGTGCTGGCAAGCGATAAGCGTCCCATTTTTTTTATGAATGTTAATTTCGTAGAATTGTTCGAAAAAAAAACTTATATTTGCAATGTCATTACACTTGTCGAGGCTTTACACCGACCATTTCAAAACACTATATATCAAATATTTGCAAAAACCACCAAATAAAACCAACAACCATGACAAGAACATTTAAAAACATCGTCATTGCCGCATCCATGCTGCTTTTTGCCACAAATCTGCTGGCATACGATTTCCAATCCGGGGGTCTCTATTACACCATAACTTCGCCAAACACTGTGGAGGTTGTGCGCCATTCCAGCTACACGTATATCGACACCATAACAATACCCGCCTCGGTAAGATACAACAACCGAAACCTCTCTGTAACCAGAATCGCCGATTCGGCTTTCTACGGTTGCACCGGCCTGCAGCGGGCCACCCTCTGCAACACCATCACCAGCATCGGGGACTACGCTTTTTATATGTGTTCGAGTTTCAGTTCGGTGACAATCCCCGCATCCGTAATTACAATAGGCGACAAGGCTTACGCCGGATGCAGATATCTACAGACGTTGTCGTTTGCCAGCGGGAGTTCCCTCACAAGCATAGGCGAGGAGGCCTTTTCGTCGTGCACCATTTCGTCAATATCGCTACCCAACTCGCTAGTAACCATCGGCAACGGCGCTTTCCGCGGAAACCCGATTACCACGCTGACAATTCCGAACAATGTCACAAGTATTGGCGACGATGCCTTTCTGTCCTGCACCAGCCTTATGACCATCAATTTCGGCACCTCGTTGGTAAGCATCGGAAGTTACGCTTTCGGCAACTGTCGCAGCATCACCACATTGACAATACCGAGCAACATAAGAAGAATCGGCAGTCAGGCTTTCTGGGGCTGCTCCAGTCTGAGCCGCGTGAACTACGGCGGCACCATAGCCCAGTGGTGCGGCATCTTTTTCGGCGACCATCTGGCCAATCCCACCACCCTAACCCACGCCCTGTATATCAACAACCAGAACATAACCAGCGTGTCGTTGTCCAACACCGTGGACACGATAGGACAATACTGTTTTTATTACGACACCTGCATCACTTCGGTAACCATCCCCGGTTCCGTGAAATATATCGGCAAATTCGCTTTCATGAACACCACACACCTTGCAAGCATGAATTTCACCGGCACCATAGCCCAATGGTGCGACATCATTTTCCAGAACAAGTATTCCAATCCATTGTTCCGCACCCACAACCTATATATGAACAGCCAACTTGTAACCAGTCTGGTGATACCCAACACCGTCGACACGATAAGAAACCACTGTTTCTACACCGACACCAGCATCATCTCCATCACACTGCCGAATTCCACAAAGCATATCGGCGATTCCGCTTTCTACGGCTGTCCCAAATTCACCTCGCTCGACCTGCCCGACTCGCTGGTTACCTACGGCAGATGCGCTTTCGGCGGCTGCACGGGCCTCACCTCGATAGAGATACCAAGCACCGTGACATACGCCGGACCATACGGTTTTGCAGCCTGCACCGGGTTGACTTTCGTGCGTCTGATGGGTGCCAACACCTACTTTTTCGGCAACAGCCTTTTTACACTGTCCACCTCCCTACCCATTTATATACCCTGCGGCAGCCGAAACAATTACTCATCGTTGCTCGGTTCCTACACCAACCTTATCGAGGAGTTCCGTTTTACCTTTTCAGTAACGTCGCAAGACACTCTGCAGGGCACTGCGGCCACCGTTACACCTCCAACCTGCAGCAACTCCACATGGACAGTGCGTGCCACACCCGCCAGCGGATACAGATTTTCGCGCTGGAGCGACGGCAACACGCAAAACCCGCGCAACCTGACAGTAACAAGAGACACCAGTCTTGTGGCTTATTTCGCAATAATCACCTATAATTTCAGCGTAGTGTCCGAAGACACCAACAAAGGCACTGTGATAATCACCACCCAGCCCACACAAGCCAATCCGCAAGCTTCTTTTGCCGCCGTGCCAAAAACAGGCTTCTCATTCACTCGCTGGAGCGACGGCAACACCCAGAACCCGCGCACCATAACCCTGACACAGGACACAGCACTGGTGGCTTATTTCGCTTCGACAAACCCACAGTGGTACACCTTCAACGTTGTGTCCGAAGACACCAACAAAGGCACCGTTGTGATCACCACCCAGCCCACTCAAGCCAATCCGCAGGCCTCTTTTGCCGCTGTGCCAAAAACGGGATTCACCTTCGCCCGCTGGAGCGACGGCAACACCCAGAATCCGCGCACCATAACGGTGACACAGGACACCGTCATCATAGCCTACTTCTCAGCCAATCAAGGCATAGCTGTGGCTGAAAATGCCGACATTGCCATCTACCCCAACCCTGCAAGCGACAAATTCACCATCGAGGGATTGGAAGAAAACTCCGACATATTCATTATCAATACTTTAGGTAGTATCGTAAAACATTTTGAAAACGTCAGCGAAACAACTACAATCAGCGTCGGCGACCTGCCCAAAGGTGTGTATATGGTGCGGGCTGGCAACGCAGTGCGCAAGCTGATAATAGTGGAATGACGGCACAGGATTATTTTTCGTAATTTTGCAAACTGATTATGGAAAACCGATACGATATAATAATAGCCGGCGCGGGTGCCGCCGGAATGATAGCCGCCATCGCCGCCTCCGACGGACAGCGCAAGATTCTGCTGGTGGAGAAGATGGATCAGCCTGGACGCAAACTGCGTATCACCGGTAAAGGTCGCTGCAACCTCACTAACACCGCCCCCATACGCGATTTCATAACCCACATAGCCCCCGACGGACGTTTTATGCGCAACGCATTCTCGCTCTTTTTCAACACCGAGTTGATGGAGTTCTTCGAGAGTCGTGGCGTGCCTCTTGTGGTGGAACGCGGCAACCGTGTGTTCCCGAAAAGCGGCAAGTCGCTCGACATCTTTTTGGCAATGATCAAATCCATCGAGGCCGACCTCAACATCAAAGTACTGAAAAACAACAGAGTTACGGACATCGTCACCTACGACGGCCATATCTCCGGCGTGGTGCTGCAAAACGGCGGACTGGTGCACTGCCGCAACCTTGTTATGGCCACGGGCGGATGCTCCTACCCTGCCACGGGCTCCACGGGCGACGGCTACAACCTGCTCCGAAAAGTGGGCCACTCGGTTTCCGAGCCTGTCCCCGCGCTGGTGCCGCTAGTGTGTGCCGAAAAAATCCCCGAAGAGCTGGTGGGTTTCACGCTGAAAAACGTGGAACTCAGCATCTGCCACTCCAGCGGAAAGAAAATCTGTAGCCATTTCGGCGAGATGACCTTCACCCCCGACGGCATCGGCGGACCCATCACCCTATCGGCAAGCCGTGATGTGTCTCGAATTTTGCATGGAGGTGAGACGCTCACTGCCCGTATCGACTTGAAACCCGCTTTGAATGAGGAGGTGCTGGACAAGAAACTCATCACCGACCTCAACGCCAACGGCACACGCATACTGAAAGACGCCATGCGGCTGTGGCTGCCTGCCGAGATTATACCATTCGCGCTAAGTAACATAAAGATAGAACATTACAAACGGCTGAACCAGATAAACGCCGCCGAACGCAGAAAACTCCTGCAACTGCTTAAAGGACTGACGCTTACGATTACCGACACACGAGGTTTCGACGAAGCTATCATCACGCAGGGCGGAGTGTCGTGCAAGGAGGTGAATCCCAAGACTTTCGAAAGCAAACTGGTGAAAGGACTCCATATCGTTGGCGAACTGCTCGACCTTGACGCCGACACCGGCGGATACAACTTGCAAATAGCCTTCTCAAGCGGATACGCGGCAGGAAAATTCGGAGTTCGGAACTCGGAAGTAATTGACAATTAACAATTAACAATGTGCAATTGACAATTAGTTGTCAGGGGGCAGGATTCAGCGGTCAGAATTGAGCCCCGTAGGGGTGAAGAAAAGTCCTGTGGACTTTTCGATAGCGACCAACGGGAGCGGATAAATAAGCCCTGAAAGGGCGACAGAAACTATAAACTATAAATTGTAACCTAGTTAAAATTCAATGCCGAAGCGCAAGGCCATAAAGAGGGTGTTTTTGCCTTTTTCGCCAGTGTATTCCATGCCTGCCGGATTGATGATGTACTGCAAATCGGGTTGCAGGTAGAAACGTTCGCTGAAGGTGTATTTATAGGTCAGTTCGATGGCCGTCTCCTGCTCGTATTCATTGTCGAAAAGTGCTGTGGTGAAGCCCATTCCCATGGCGTCGTTGCCTTTTTTCGAGAAAACTCCGTTGAGGTTGATGCCCGCGGCAAAGTTGGCATAGTTTTCGTTGAACTTCTGGGGTTCGTAGGCAGCCATGGCAAAGGCTGTGAGACTGCGGCTGCCGCCTTTCCAAAACATCTGTTCCAAGGTGGCGTGCAGCTCGTAGCATTCCATGGCGGTTTGATAAATGGCCCCCAAGCGGTACGAGCCTTCGAGGCCGTCGCCGAAACTGGTGCCGAACACTAATTCCGACGAAACTACCGCGCCTTTCTCTTTGGTGAAAGCCCACCGGATGTTGTGCGGATTGTCGTCGAAACTGTAAGGCACGTCGAAAACTCCCGTCTGCCATGTGAGCCAGTCGGTGATGCCCCACTCCACATTCAAGGCCCACGCCGTCATCGGGAAAACGGCTATGCCGTAGCTGTAGCCAAGCAATGCGTTGTATCCGAACGAGCTGTTGAGGTACAGCAGTGCCGCGTCGGTGTAGGCGTGCAGCGAAGGATAGTCGAGCAAGCCGCCCATAATTTGCACGTTGCCAAGCGTTTGACTGTAATACAGCGACTGGAGCATGAAATAATCACCTGCCTCGATATTGTCGGCGGCCTGGTAGTCGCCCGTCAAAGTGATAGAAGGCGTGGCGCCGTGGGTTGAAGCTCCGCTCAGCACGAACTCGCCGCCTTTCCACCAGCCGGCCGCTTCGGTGCAGAAATTGACACCTATGCCGCCGTAGCCGAGGTAACCTGCGCCGTCCTTGATGCCGCCGCCCGCATTGCCAACAAAATCGCCGATGTACGAGGCGTTGAATGTGAAGGGACTCTCCTTCTCATTGTCGTTTTGCGCCACGGCCGAAATAATTACAAGAAGTGTAGAAGCCAGTGTAAGTATCTGTTTTGTCATTTGTTACGTGTATTATATTCCGATTGAAGGTGATTAATTCCTTTTGCAAAGATATGATTTTCCGAACAAATTTGCAAAACAATTCAAGTGCTTAAGTCAGACGTTGGTGGCTGTGCCTGCCGAATCCACGTCTTCACATCTTCTCAAAGATATAAAGGTATCCGGCGCAGGTGTTTTCGCGGAGGGAAAGAAGGATTCGTCCGTCGGGTAATATTTCATACGTGATGATGCTCGGACAGGGAATTGTCACGAGTGCGTTGGTGGCAACGCTTATCAGGTTAGAAACATCCATGTCGATAGTGATGGCGCGTGCCATTCCGGAGGTCTCACCGATACAGTCGCTCACACGGGTGTTTTGCAACCGATAGCTGCCCCGAGCCACCTCCTGTTCGTCCTTGTAGAAGACAAAAGTAGTGTCGCCGAAGGCCACAACCGCCTCTAAACCTGCGGATTGCGGAGTGCCGCCCATACCGTCAATTCCGGCACGTGTTTCCACCCAGCGCCAACGGTTTTCCAAAATATCGTCCTCAACAGCGACAAAATCCATTACATAACCGTCGGGGGCAGAGAGTGTTAGCCGATCGTCGGATGTAGCCACTCGGTTGGCAGAGAGTGCGTACAAGCAGAAAACATCTTGAGAGAGTCGGGCGGAGTCGGGTTGTGCGAAGGATAAGGCAATTTTGTCGTCCGAAAGTGTGTAAGTGCCTACAATGGCGTGGTATTCGCCGAAACCTTCCACTGTGCCGTCGGGGTGGAACAGCAGCCAGTCGCGGTCGAGGAGCGTCTGCTGGGGCAGCGGGGCATTGGTGTCGGAAGTGGAAATGCTTTGTAGTCGCCAGATGGTGCCGGTGAAGTCGGACGTTGTTACGGAGCTATGGGCATCGTTTGTTTCTTTGGTGCATGACGGGACAAGCAGTGCCAAAACCGCAAAAGCGACAATGGCCATTCCCGTTGACAAAGAGTGTGATATATTGTTTTCCAGTGTTTTAAGCATCTAATCAAGCTATGTTTTACATCGTCAAAGATACGAAAAAAGTAGAAACCGCACACCCTACCGTTCAATTTTTGCACGTTTTTGATAAAAAAACGCCGCACGGAGCTGTCCGCACGGCGTTAAAGTGTTGGAGCCTTGTCAATTTAGGGAATTGAAATCGAGTAGGTGCTGCCACAGCCGGCGTACTGTGTGCGTGTGCCCGTGGTGGGATAAAACAGATAGCCGCTGTTTTGCGAGTAATAAATGGAGTAGGTAACGTCGCAACTAACTATGAAACTGCGTGTTTCCTTGCCCTGAAGCACATATTCGCGGCTGTCGTCGGTGCTGGTGTTTGTGATGGTGATAGTGTAGGGATTGTTGCTGGTGCAGGTGATTTGCAGCACGGCATTGCGCGAGGTGCCGTGGTCGCCGCTGGAGATACCGGTGTCGATGTCGGCGGCAATTTCGTCGAGGTCCTTGCTGCACGAGGTGAAAGTGGCCATTGCCACTGCCATTGCCATAACTGTGATGGCGGAAATTAGTTTTTTCATGGGTTGAGAGATTTTAAAATTATATTATTATTACGAATCACTTTTAGCTCCAAGAAATATATATTTTGAAGGAAAAACCGCCTCCATAGAGCGAAAGCACCGAACCATGGTCGCTGGAACGCCCCAAATCTACAAGATTGAATGAGCCGCCTCCCATTTCCACATTTTCGAGCGAATCCTCATCGTAGAAAGTTATCGTATAACTCATTGGCACAAACGACTGACCTACCGTAAAACTTGGAGACGTTGTTCCGCCATCATCGGGATGGATGCAATTATCTATCACCTCACTGGTAAACAAGACTGTACCAGATGCATATATTTTGAAGAAAATATCGGGGTGTTTGGTTGATGACGTAGCCCACTGATCCCACACATTGCCATTTTGACGCGACGGCCAATCTGTAACAACTATACGCGAGATATAGGCTCTGTAAGCATCCACTCTTACGTCCTTTGTATAAGAATCCATGTCGTTATTGTTGTTATATGCATACAGTGTAACTGTTTTGGTACCAGGGGTTGAATAGCGATGCGTAGGCTCATACATTGTCGATGATGTGCCGTCGCCGAAATTCCACCTATAGTTTGTGGCATTGGATGATGAATTCAAGAAATTTATAGTTGTATTTGTAGTAATATAAATACCGCCATCAACTAAAAAATAAGCCGACGGCCTCGTCTGTGTTCCGCCGCCACTATCTGAGCCGCTGCCACCGTCAGTATAGTTGTAATTTGGCTCGTCGTCTTTGGTGCAGGCGCTGAAAGCCAGGGCCGACGCCATCGCCACAAGGGCAAAAATTTTGAGTGTCTTTTTCATTGCTGTTTTATTTTTGATATGCATTTTAAATTATCATTCTCCAAATTTATAACCCACTTTCAGATAAAGCACCGGAATGGTTTTAGACGAATACCGCACCGTGTGGCTATGGTCGCCTGTGTAGTAGTTGTCGTAATACTCCTCACGTCTTTCCATGCTTTGGAACGACATAACACCCATATTAACAGTGATATGGTTTATCTCAGCTCCTACCGAAGCATCAAGATGCACCTTGCCGCATTTGTTTCCGTTGTACCAGTCTCTTTTGCTGGAATATTCGTTTAACTCGAAACCTACCGCCAATCTTGCACCAAGTCTGAAATCGTCGTTGATAGGCAGAAAGCCCCTCGCTTCGAAATACATTGGCAGATACCAACCGGGGACATCTCTGTATGTTCTCCAGTCGGAGTAATCCGATGAGGAGTAAACATTGCCGTTGCCGAACAGGAACCCCATTCCGGCTCCAAGAAACAAGTAATTGTTCAAGCTAATGCCGGCGGAGGCGGAAGCTCCCGTGTAAAACGAATTGAACCCGCCAAAACCGCCAGAGCCGTCGTTGTTACTGAAAAGTGCCCCAACTCCTTCAGCGTAGGCGTTGAAATGCGGGTTGTCGAGGAATTCAGATTGGCTGTAGTCGGCGGCGTAACCGTTGTTGTTGTAGTTAGGCTTGTTGCCGACATAGTTGTTGTTAACAGGACCGGTAACGTTCACGTTCACCGTGTTGCCGCTGTTGGTGTTAACTTTGGCATTGGGGTTCACCTTTTGGAAGAACTCCTCCTCGCCGCTTTCGTAAACGATCTTAGAGAGGTCTTTGGTGCTAAGCTCTGTGACGTTCTGTGAAGTACCGTTCTCTGTCCAGCGGTTGAAATAAACTTTGTCGCCCGAAAAACGTATGTTCTTGGCGTAGAAACTCTCGCCGTTGGCTAGGGTTATAATATCCTGTGCCTGCAGTGCCACGGTGGCGGCCACCATCAGGACCATTGTTATAAAAATTCTTTTTTTCATTGCAAAAAATTATTTTTCAATTGTAAGTTTGCTCACGTTCAACACTATTACCGAGCCGGTGTCTTCGGTTTTAACCTCGCAAGTGCTTGGGGTGCGCATGTTCGTAACCGTGCCGTAGCGTGTTACTCCTTGGTTGTTCTGCCAGCTCACGCGCTTGCCTACAAACGAGTTATTGTCGGACTGTTCGTTGCCCGTGTTGTTGCCGGAATTCATCTGCTGGGTATTGTTCTGGCTCTGGGTGTTCACATTCTGGTTGTTGTTGTTTATGATGATACTTCCGCCAAAGCCGTTGCCGCCGTAGTTGTATTCTTTCACGTAGCATTTGATGGTGCGGGTCTCGATGATGCCAAGGGTAACGAACGAAATCAGGTAGTCGCCGAAAGTCTGTTTTCCCTCAATCATAAAATCGGTGGCCGGGGTGTTGATGTGTGTGCGTCCGAGGGGGAGAAGTCCAAAAAGCCACACCTGCTTGCCTTTGCTGTAGCGCATTGGCATGCCGCTCTGCGAGCTGTAGGCACCCACGGGAGTTTTGGTGATGAAGCACGACTGCATGAGCATTCCGCACAAGATTGCCATAATGGCGAATGACAAAATTTTTCCTTTCATTTTTTCTTTATTGATATGTTGGTTATACATTATATTAATAAGCGTGCAAAGATAGCAAAAATGGTACGTTTTTCTGCATTTTGGCAATAAGCGGTAAAAAACGGCACTGAACGGTAGTTTTTTCGGCAATTAAGACCGTTTATTGACATTGCGCCAACCGTTGCGACTCGTCTTTATCTCGGTTTTCACCTTCTCGTTTGCCGAATTGACATATTCCACGGTAACGGCATGGTCCTTAGCTGCGACGATATGGGTGCGGTTCACATACCAGCCGCGGTTAACGCTGACAAACTCGTTGGGCGGGACGCCTAATTTGTCCTGTATGTCGTGCGATGCCGAAAAATTGTTTATGATATCGGGGCGGCGGTTGGTGAAAAAGATGGCCTTGTTGTTGCTGTTGCCTTCCACAGCGAAATCGGCCTTGTCGGTGGGACAAATCATCACAATATCGGACAATGAGATGCAGAACTGGCCGTAGGTCTTGGTTTTTAGCGACACCAGCCTCTCCTGGGTGTTGTTCAGAACGATGTTGCACACCTTGCCGTCGGGCATTTCGATAGTAAAAGCGATGCTTTTTATCCTTATGCCCGGATTGCCTGCTGTGGGTATTTCTTGCGATATGTTGTAGGTGATCTGTTCCATCGGTGTTGCAAATTTAGCCATTTTTTTGCACAAAATACCGCTTTCGGTTTTAATGGCACGAAATAGCAATAAACGGTCGTTTTTACAACAATAAAAGCCGTTTAAACCTGCTGAACTTTTTCACCTTACGCACACCTGACACCATTTTTTGCCTTTCTGATGAAGTTTAGCTGCAACATCTTCTTTTGTGGGTGATCAGAAAAGTGATTCTGTAAACGATGAAGAAAGCCACAACGCATACGAACGGGATGTCGGTTTGTATGAGATTCCAGCTCAAAACTTCTTTTACTATTGCGTTTTCTGCCAAACCGCTTATCTGTAAAGCACACCAAGCGCCGAAAACTGTTGCTGCCGATAAAAAGATTCTTCCTAACATGACTTTAATTTTTTAATGGTTTAACTTTCATTTGAATTGTGATACAAAAGTACGACCGTTTTCCGCTCATTGCAAATTTTAAGAGGGTGTTTGTACCAACAGTGTAGTCCGTTGTACAAAATGGCAATTTTTGATTACAAACCGAAAATGCGAAAAAGTAATAAACCATGTTTTTTTACTGCTTTTTCATAAAAAAACGGCTATTTTTCACCAATAAAAGCCTTTTTTTAGGAATCCGTTGCATGAAGATGTTGAATTGGTGTATTATTTAGTTGTAAACTCAAAACATTGAGGATTTTCAGAGTTTCAGTTTTTCCGATTGTCAAATTATCCGAAAATCCCAATTGATTTTTTTTTCGTATATTTGCAGGTTCAAAACACAATAAAAAATGTCGCTAATAAAATCCATTTCAGGCATAAGGGGAACCATTGGCGGTACTGAAGGCCAGGGACTTACCCCTATCGACGTGGTAAAATTCGCTTCGGCGTTCGCCACTTTTCTAAAACAAAACACTGGCAAAAAACGCATCACTATGGTCGTTGGCCGCGACGCACGCGTGTCGGGAGCCATGGTGGACTCGCTCGTAACGGGCACCCTGCTCGGAATGGGCGTGGACGTGGTCGAGACAGGACTTTCCACCACTCCCACCGTGGAGATGACGGTGATTTCGCAACATGCCGACGGCGGCATCATCATCACCGCCAGCCACAACCCCAAGCACTGGAACGCCCTCAAGCTGCTCAACGCCAAAGGCGAATTCATCGACGCTGCCGAAGGCAACACCGTGCTGGCTCTGGCCGACTCGGGCAAGGTGGATTTCGCCGAAGTTGACGACCTCGGAACCCTCACACACCTCGAAAACTCCATCGACGACCACATAAAAAAGGTCGTGGCACTACCCCTTGTCGACACCCAAGCCATTGCCAACGCTCATTTCCGCATTGCCGTTGACGCTGTAAACTCCACCGGCGGCATAGCAATACCCAAACTACTCCGAGTCCTTGGCGTTGAAGAAGTTGTGGAGCTAAACTGCGAACCCACGGGACTTTTCGCACACAACCCCGAACCCCTGCCCGAAAACCTCACCCAGATTTCCGACGTGGTTCGTCAGCAGCACTGCGACCTAGGCGTAGTGGTGGACCCCGATGTGGACCGTCTGGCCCTCGTTTGCGAGGACGGCAATATGTTTGGCGAGGAATACACCCTCGTCTCCGTGGCCGACTACATCCTTTCCAACAAAGTGGGCAACACCGTTAGCAACATGTCTTCCACACGGGCTTTGCGCGACATCACCGAAGCGCGCGGGGCATCGTACTCGGCAGCGGCTGTGGGCGAGGTCAACGTGGTTACCAAAATGAAAGAGACCAACGCCATCATCGGCGGCGAAGGCAACGGAGGCGTGATATACCCCGAGCTGCACTACGGCCGCGACGCTCTGGTGGGCGTGGCACTGTTCCTCACCCTGCTGGCAAAGAAAGGCTGCAAAGCCTCCGAGCTGCGCAAGACCTTCCCCAACTACGTGATTTCCAAGAACAAAATCCAACTCACCCCCGACATCGATGTGGACAATGTGTTACACCTGATGGCAGAAAAATATAAAGATTTGGACATCAGCACCATAGACGGTGTTAAGATAAACTTCGACCACGAATGGGTGCACCTGCGCAAATCCAACACCGAACCCATTATCCGTGTCTATTCCGAAAGTGCCACCGCCGAAAAAGCCGACGCTCTGGCCAACAAAATCATCGACGAAATCAACGCAATAATAAGAAAATGAAAAACTTATTGCAAACCATAACCCTTTTTGCCGCCTTCTGTCTCGCTTTCGGCGTGGCGTCGGCGCAGAAAGATTTCACCAACAACGCCACGAT
>JAEENM010000147.1 GCA_016283745.1 Bacteroidales bacterium
AATATTTTGGTGGCTATGGAGACGGTGTTCACCTCTTCCCATTCCGAACAGAGAAGTTAAGCCCGCCATCGCCGATGATACTGCACTTGTTTGTGGAAAAGTAGGCCGCCGCCAATCTTTTTAAAAGGGAATCACTGATGTGGTTCCCTTTTTTGTTTATATGACACAAGGGAGCGGAGAACCTCACGCCAATCTTTTTTAAATGGAGTCTCAATCGAGACTCCATTTTTTTGTGCCCTCTGATCTCCAACCGCATAGACCAGTTGCTGTGGGAAAATGTAAAACTGAACTTGTGAAGACTACCAAAAATGTGCTATATAATTACTCGCTATATCAATGATTTCCGTTATTAAATGTCGTATTTGTCTCGGTATTTGTTGATTTCTTTTACAACACCTGTACTGAACATAGATAGGTTCATCTCATATCGCTGTTGTTCTTTTGTTTCAATCTTAACTCCAACAATCAGGGGAAGTGGCGAATATGGGTGTGAGTATCCGATATGGAGAATATCATGCCACGTTATATCAACGACTAAGTTGCTTTTGAGGTAATCGGAGCGGAATGGGTTGAAGTTTCGTTTTGTCCTGTCTATCGCCCCTTCCAGCATTATTCCATCTGGACCGATAGTTATTTTCGCTTTCAACATGTTGATACTGTAAACCAGAAGGCAGCATAGGTAAACCAAAGAAGGTATCATCAGTGAATATAACAGCACTCTGCCACCGATTATCTTCACGCAGCCTGTAATTGCGCCCACAAAAACTCCTATGGCAATCAAACAGATGGCAATCATAACCAATGAACCATTCTTGGCGGTGAACGTTACGTTTTCTTTCAATGCTTTATTCATAAAATATTAACGCTACGGTATGGCTTTTATTGCCCGCAGGGCGGAGAACCTCACGCCAATCTTTTTAAAGGAGCATCCAATACGGATGCTCCTTTTTTATGCCCCTGCGCCCGCCATCGCCGATGACACTGCGCTTGTTTGTGAAAAGTATGTGAAGAAACATCCAGTGGATGTTTCGATAGCGACCGAAGGGAGCGGAGAATGAAGGGAGCGGAGAACCTCACGCCAATTTTTTTTATGTATAGAAGTGTTGGATATGTATTACCATTTTTTCTTGTTTACCACCATAGCAGCTTGTATTTCGCCTTGGGGGCATAGCTTCTGAAAGTTTCTGCCAAAGCGTAAATATAAGGCAACTCGGCCTTGAACTTGTCGATATCGTTTTCAAGTATTGCCTTTCGAATATTCCTAAAAATAACATCGAGGTTTCCCACATTAGTTTTCCGATCGTGCGTAAGGTCTTCGCTTAAGGCCCACCGCCATTTGTATTGTAGCACCATCGTTCCACAATCCATGCAGGAAGTTGCCAAACCCGTGTCAGGTATATTGCAATAGTCCTCAACATCGAAGTATGATGCGGTTGCCACCGCCCAATGTATCAAGGAAAGGAGCGAGTCCATGTCGGACTTCTCGATTTTCAGCCGATGGATGTTTGTGTCCAATAACGGCTCCATTCGGGCCTTTAAAATAAGTTCAGTAGAATCGGTCGCATATATCCATAGTGGCTGATTTGTCCATCCATGACGGGTTAGCATTGAAAATAGAACTTGTTCCTGTGTTGGCATCTCTGTATACCATGCGAGATGTGCCGAAGGGATGCCATGCAGTGGCTCCAAACGTTTGTTCTGCGCCACGGCAGTGGCAGTTATGACAAGCATCGCTGCGTATAGCATCATCTTCTTTTTCATATTTTGTAGAAATTTATGTTATCTTTTAAGCATTGTATTACAAAAAGCAGAGTCGGAGTGTTTTATCTGCTCTGCCTGCTCCATTCTTTCATGCTCTTTTTGAATTCTTTGGCAAAGGTGCTGAACCATTTGTCCTCGGTGTAGCTGCTGATGGCGTCTATGGCGTCGTCGTAGCTGTAGTTCTGTTTGTTCATCTCGTACGACATCAGTTTGCCCATGCGCTGCTGCACTTTCTTGGTTTCGGAGGCTTTGTAGCCCATATCTTTCAGGGCACCAAGCACTTCGAGGGCCACCATATAGTCTTTGTGTCGCATAAGAACCTCGATGGCTTCGAGGGTGAGGTCGGTGTTGTTGATGTTGGTGAGTATCTGGCGCAGCGGTATGTGTTTTACTCCGGCCGATTCGAGGTCGTACATATTGTACATGGTCTCAAGTGAGCCATATTGTTGTATGTAGTTGACGGTGTCGCCGGCGCGTAGCAGGGTGTAGGCGTTGTCGAGACGGTCGATGTATTCGAGGGGTTTTTCGATTTGTTTCATCAGGGCTTTGAGCTTGCTCTTGTCGAGCTTGCATTTGCGTGTCTCGGGCACGGCAAGGGCCTCGCGCACGTAGGCCTCGGCTTTGTAGTAGTCGTAACGTTTGATGCAGTCCAAGATATTGTAAACGTAGCTGTTAAGCTCGTCCTGACGTTTGCTGCAAACCTTTTGGTCGAGGGCGTTGAGGTAGGAGTTCATTATCCGCACCACGGCGGTGTCCTTTTCCATATTGTAGCCGTGTATCAGGTCGTTGGTGAGGTTCACCAGACTGTCGGCGGTGTTGATGTCGCCTTGCCAAACGGCATATTCGGCGGCCGACATACGTTTGGCAGTGACCTCGCGAATGGCACGGCGGTACATATCCTCCACCTCGGCTTTCTCGTTCTCTATCTTGGCCAGCTGGTTGGCTTTTTCGAGCACATCGAGGGCTTGTTCGAAACTGTTCACCGAAAGCAGCGTGCGGGTCTCGTAGAACTTGTCGTTGAGGGTTTTGCTAATATCGTTGCTGTTGGATTTCGTCTTTTTGGTGTTTTCGTTCACATAGTCTTTTTCTATCTTGGCCACTTCGTTCTGCACATCAGCGTCGGTGAGCTCGTCGTCGTCTTCCGACGAGAAATCGGCATATTTGTCGGAGTAGGCGGTATCCTTGGCGTTCTCTTCAATGGCATCCTGTTTCTGCTGCAGCTTCGATTTTGTCGGCTCGAGGGCTGCCACCTGCGATTTGAGGGCTTTGCGTTCCTCGCCGTTGAGGTATTGGGACAGTGCTGCGGCTTTGTCGAGATATTCCTGATACAAAGCGGCTTTGCGGTCGCCTTCGAGCTCCTTGGCTTCGTTGAGGTAGTTCTGGGCTATCTTTTTGATAAGGGCTTCGAATTCGGTGTCGGGGGGCAGCGACTCCTTGTTGTCGGAGTAGTATTCGTAAGCTATCAGCGCAAACGACTCGGCCACGGCGTTTTTGCCGTTGTGCAGCGACTTGTTGGCAATGCGTATGTGGTCTTTGTAAATCTGCGACTTGCTGCGGGTGATGGCATTGGCAAGGGTCTGGTCCTCGCAGATGTTGAGCTCGTCGTTGTCGCAGAACTCCTTAAGCTGCGAAAGTACCTCCATGGCACGGGCGTGCTTGCCTTGGTCGGCGAGGCTGAGGGCGTACATGAAGTTTTTGTTGTAGGTGTTATTGAGCAGGTCGGTGATGAGTTTTTTCTGGTCGGCGGTGGGCGACATGGTGCTGAGTATGTTTTCGAGTTTCTGTGCGCCCGAGGCTATCTGCATGCTGTCAATCTCTATCTTGGCCAGCTGGTAGTGCGACATCACGTAGTTGCTGTTTAGCTGTATTGTCTTGTTGAAAAGGATTCGTGCCCTTTCCACATCTTCGTTAACCAGACAGGTGATGCCCTGACGGTAGATGAGGTCGGTCATCTTGGGGTACAGGAAGTTGATCATCTCGCGGTTCTGTGCGGTGAGCTGGCTAAGCTCGTACCAACGCTCGAAAACCACGGGGTCGCCGCTCTGCTTGCGGTATTTCTCCACAACTTTTTCGATGTCTTTGATTTGTGTGTTGTAAACGGCAAGCAGTTCGGGATTATCGTATTTGAAACGTGTAAGCGTTTTGATGTTTTCGTTGATTTCGTCGACGATAAGCGTGCGCTCGTTGTCCGACAGTTTTATGTTCTGTGCAAAGGTGCAGGACAACGAAATGCCTAATATCAAGGCTGTTGCGAATATTTTTTTCAGCATAGGATATGTTTTTTTTGCGTTTTAAACCAATTTGCAAAGTTACGTGCTTTGCTCCAAAGAAAAAGTGTTTTTTGCGTAAAGTGATAAACTGTTTTTTGTTGAAAACGTGTTTTTAATTGTGAAAATTGTGTTTTTTTTTGTCGGAGAAGTCGCATTTTTTTGGATTTTTTTAAGTTGTAAAGTGTTTAGTTATAGTTTTTTGTGACAAGCGTTCGATTTTTGTTTTCCCTATTTTCGGAAAAATGCGTATCTTTGCATTTGGAAAGATGGCAGAGTGGTCGAATGCGGCGGTCTTGAAAACCGTTGACCTTCACGGGTCCGGGGGTTCGAATCCCTCTCTTTCCGCGAAACACGCAGGGAGCAGTCAATTTTCGGTTGATTGCTCCCTGTTGTTTTTCAGTATTTTACATTTCTATTATTCTGTGTTTCAGCATATTTTTTACATATATAGGGATAAGGACACTTTAAAACTAATGCGGTGTCATTGGGTGTTATAATGTGTCATAAGGTGGGTTTAGTAATACCAATGGTATTACCAAAAGTAATACCAAAACAAAGTTGGTATTACCAATGTGCCGAATACCCCATAAATAAAAGGAAAACTAACATTAAAAACAAAAAAATATGGCAACACAGACAGCAATTTTACAACTCGTCTTTGACAGACGCAAACGTGCAAGTAGTACCAAAGAGGGCTCTATCGAGCTGCGTATCACCTATTACAAAAAACAACGTTTCGTAACCACGGGCATAAGGGTATTACCAAAACAATGGAAGAACGGCAGGATAATAAACCGCATGGACGCTTTCGAGCTGCAACACTCGTTGGACTTGTTCGTGGCCAACGCACGAAAGGTTATCAACGAGCAGACGGAGGCAGGCACTTTCGACATAAACAACATTGTCGAGGTGGTAAACGGCAAGCAACGGCAACGAGCCGCCGAGAACGTGCCGGAGAGCAAACCGCTGATTGACTTTTTCAGGGAACGTGCCGCAATACGCAAGTACGGACGTGCCGACGACACACAGGAACGCTACGACCGCTTTATCCGTTGGTTTGAAAAATGGGGCGGTATGCGTACCTTTGCCGACCTCACCGAGCTGAACATCCTGAAAATGGACGAAGAACTGGAACGTAAAGGAATGGAGCGTTGCAGTATGTGGTTTAACTACCACCGTTTCCTGAACTCATTTATCATTGATGCGATGGACGAGGGACTGATGCAACGCAACCCGTACAAGCGAATACACATCGACAAGGACAAGAAAAGCAAAGGCCTCGACAAATACCTCACACAAGACGAGTTCGACCGCCTGATGGCGTTGGATTTGCCCACCGACTACCTGCGACGTGCGAGGGACTTGTTCCTTTTCCAAACCTATACTTGCCTTTCGTATGTCGATATGGCAAGTTTCGACGCTGCAAAGATACGCAACGTGAAAGGCAGTCCCATGTATTGCGGCAGACGTGGCAAAACAAAGCAGGAGTTTACTTTTATGCTCCTGAAACCCGCCTTGCAGGTGCTTGACAAATACGGCGGACAGCTGCCGATGATGAGCAACCAAGTTTACAATAAGTTTATAAAAATGTTGGCCGTGATGGCGGGCATCAACAAACCCGTAAGCAGCCACTGGGCGCGACACACTGGGGCTACAATGCTACTCAACAAGGGCGTGGGACTGGAGATTGTAGCCAAAGTGTTGGGGCATTCCTCGACCAAAATGACGCGCGAGGTGTACGCCAAACTCCTTGACGAGACAGTTGCAGTCGAAATGTCCAAAATGATATAGTTGCAGGGGTGCAAACTGGGCGTATATTGGGACACGTATTATTTTGCCACACTCTTTGTCGGTTGTATTTTTGTGGTTGTAAGCTTACAATAAATAACAAAAGTATTAACCACAAAATCAAAGAATTATGGCACTCGAAATGAATGACATTATGACGCTGAAAGCCCTCGGCAACGACCGTGATGGCTTGTCTCCTTACGAACAGTTCAAAGTTGGCAGTATGCAGAGCAGACGGCCAAGCGGCACAGCTATAGCCGGTCTTGCAGTAGGCATAGGCGGAGCTGTGGCAGGTATTGCCGGCTGGTTTTATGCCCACGCCCAAGCAAAGAGAGCTCAGGAAGTGGCAACTGCCAAAAACGACGGTCTGAAAGACCTTGTTACCACGTTGGCAGGAACACTCGCCGCTGAACGCAACGAACGTATTGCAGGCGACCTGAACATCACAACCACCATCAATGACAGCGTAAGCGGTAGCCAGCAAGGTTCTGTCAACGCACAGATTGAAGCCAACGCCATGGCACAGGCACAAACAACCCTGCTCACACAGGCTATGCTCGGCAATTTGAGCGAAAACGCACAGAAAGTCCAGCTCTATTCCGCACCACAGCCTTGTGGATGCCCCGGCTCTTGCGGCTGCAACGGCTGAAACGAAGAATAGCAGGCCGTATTTTTTTTACGGCTTGCTTTTCCTTTAAACATTGTGTTATGTTCGGAAAACGTAAAAAAATGGAACGCATGGCGCAGATGATACAAGCGTATAAACCTACCAGCAAGGCGAGCCTCAAACAATACTGTCTGTTGGTAGCGCAGGGCAATGTGGACGAGGCAACGAAACTCTATGACTTTTTCATGCGAGATATGGAGGATTTGCCGATGTTCGACCCTATACCGCCCACATGGATAGACAATGCCAAAAAGTCAGTTGCAGGTATCTTTGACTTGATTAACGAGAACAAAGACGGACTTGCACAAGGCTATGAAATACTGCGAGGCATAATGAGTGCAAGAGGCAAAAACCTGCCACCCATTGCGCCCCCTGCAAACGATGTTGCTCCATTGCCACCTATAAACTAACAGACTATGCAAGGATACGAGCTTAAAATCAACATATACGCTGAAAACGAGGCCGAAGTAGAGGAAACTCGCCAAGCGTTAGCTTCCTTTATCAACCAACACGCCCGGCAAGGCCGTGCCGTTTCCGCAACCAAGATAACCGAAGCCGTGAAAAGATGGGACAAAAACCCCTTCGTAAGAAACAAAATCATCGAATTTTTCAGCTGATATGGCAACAAACAACGAACAGCAGGCAAAGACCTGCACCGGCGACTGCATGCAGTGCAACCCAGCGCAACGGGTGTATTGCTCCGCACAGATGAGCATTATAGCCCTGCAACGCATCGACGCACTCACAGCCGAAGTGAAAGCCTTGCGTGAGGAGTTGAAAGACAAATCCGTGTTCAATCCCATGCAGAGCGAAAAAAAAGAAGAAACAGATGCACAATGACGGGCGGTGCAGACAATAGGCCGTCGAGAAAAATAAATGTTTCACAAAAAAAATCTAAACAAAATGAGCTGTAATTGTAAAAACGGAACGACGGAGATTGATTTTCTCACCCTCGTCCCCGGCGGAACAGCCGCCAACGCAAACTATCTGTTAAGCCTCACACACTACACCTGCGGAAACCGCAAGTTGTGTGCCAACGGCATGTACCCCATAACCGCCAACCTGCAATATCAGGTGCTGAACGCTCCCCACGATGTGGGAAACGGCGTTTTCTGCTGCGATGTGCTGTGCAGCGGCACTGTTACCTATATGCCGTACAAGCAGGGCGGATGCAACTGCAACCAATGCCCCGTTACGGACAATGTGTTTGTAACAATGTGTGTGCCGTGTTCGGCCGCTACCACGCCGACAGTAACGGGCGGCAACGCCGTGGCCACACCCACCAATCTCAGCGACTGCTGCAGCGTTACTAATGCTGTTGCAATAACAACCTCGTTCAACGTAACAACAGGAGCATGATAGCAAAAGTCGCATTGATAGTGTTGTCGGCGGTACTCGCCAACCATCTGGGACTTGTTGAGGCTGTCGAGAACTTGCTCAACCATAAGTTTTCGATTGTCAGCTGTCCTAAATGTTGTTCGTTCTGGCTGGTGCTTATCTACACCATAACCCACCACGTGCCGCCGATAAACGCTGTCGCAATCTCTTTCCTGTGTGCTTACGTGGCACTTTGGTTAGAGTTGCTTTGCGGAGTTATCGACAGAATTTATCGGAAAATCTATGAAAGTATATACACCACCGAAACGGACAACGTTGCCGACTATCCCGAAAGCACCGTGTCCGAATTGCAAGAAAGGAGCAAACAATGACAAAAGAAGAATTAAAAAATAAGTTCGAGGTATTGTACAACCACATGGCCGTGAGCGGCGACACCAAGCAAATGAAACTGTTCGGCAACGTCATGAAAGACATGATGGCGTGGTATATAGACAACAAACCGGAAGCCGCCGAAATGTTTATGGAAACGCTGTGCGCCGCAGAATGGGAGCAGTATCTCACCAAGTCCGAAGCACTCGGCATTATCGAAGGTATGAAACCGCCTGCGGCATGGGAATACGACACATGGCACAACGCAATGGAAAAACTCGGCCTCGAAAGCGAACGCAAGGGTGTTTACAACAGTTTCGCCCTTTGGGTAGTGATGAACGCCACACACAGCGACAACGGCAAGCTCATTGCCGAACTCATGGGCAAGGAAATGAACGCCGCCGACCCCGACTATATAAAGGCAGTGTACCGCTTTGCCGTAAATATGCTGTCCGACGAAGACGGCAAATATTGCGTAAGGACGTATTTTCTTGAATACTGACCTATGGATTACGCCCGTTTAGTCAAAATGAAAGCCTTTGTCGATTATTACAACGGGCTTTCCGACGACGACAAACGGGCGTTTGCTATGCTCGCCAATCAAAGCGGAAATAAAACGGGTGTAACAAACACTCCAGACTGCCGACAATCTTTTGTTCGCGGTGTCGGAGAAAATGTGGTGGGGAATGCCGTTTATTATATAGGAGCATCCTTGATAAAAGCTTTGTTAAAAAAGATATGAGCGGCAGGTTAAAACGGGTGCGACTTGCGGGTGAACGTATATCCCCCCGATAGGGCGTTCTCGTTGATTATGGCGAGTTGCGCCGCCGCCTGCATAGCGTGATACTCCACGCTCTCTTTCTTGTCAGTCCAGAAACACCACTTGGATATTATGTTGTTCACATAGAAATTGAACAACGCCAGTTCCATGGCGGGCTGTAACGCTGTGTTGAACTTGTCCGACACTTTCAGCGTCAGCTCGTAGTCGTCGCCGTTCATGTCCTCGGCTCCGACCCACCTCGCAACACCCTGCGCCAGCTCCACACGGCTCTCGTTCCAAAACCGCTCCAATGCGGCCTCATCCTCGTCGATGGTGCGTATGCGTTCGTATGCGCCATCGTCGCCTGTGCGTTTGGCTCCCATATAATGCGTACTCTGCGCAACCTCCGCCATAACTGCGGGTTTGTTAGCCGTCAAAGCTATGTCAATCGTCTGTCTCTGCTGTTGTTGTTCGCAACAATTCATATTTTCTCCTTTCTGAAAAAAATCCCTTCGGGACGGTTTCGCACCGCGGCATCTCGCCCCTCCCCTCCGGGAATATAACACAATGGACTAACTTTCTGTTTCGCCAGTTTCGTTAATAATCGTCTCCGCCTCGTCGGTGCCGATGTTCAGCTTTTCGGCTATCTCTCCGATGAGATATTTTTTGAAAAGTCTTATAAAGACGAAGTTGGGCTTTATTATCAGTATATTGCCCGCAGAACTAAAAAGCTCGATGCAGGCGGCCACCACTGCCACCACTCTTGTAATCACGCCCCAATTTTCGTTAAGGCTGCGCTCGCACACCAGCACTATTAGCAACGTGCCAATGTAGATAAACACCTTTACCATTGTTTCACGCAACAAACGCGAAAGCACGAATTTCTTTTGCTTCACGGCCACGGCCACACCCCATATCAAATCCCAGCCAATAGCCATCAAAACGATGAGCAGACTAACTCCCTCGTTGCCGAGCCATGCCACAAAGCCAGTGCAAAAAGCCAGCACCCAGCCGAAGATGTTGTTGAATACCGCAGGTATCTTCATAATAATATGTGCAAAATGTGTCATTGTATATTAAATATTTAAATCTTTCTCATCGAGCAATGTGTATGTGAAGCTGTTGCCGTATCTCTTTCTTTGTTCGTTGCACAGCTCCATGAACTCCGCAAAGTCCTTGCTGTTTGCAAACACCTGACAACCGGCACTCCAGTTGTCTATCGTTGCACTTGTGCCGTAGGGGTTAGAGCGGTGTATGTTGATACCGAACAGACCTTTGTCAGTCTTGTTGTAGTCGTACATCATATCCTTGTTGCTGTCTCTATACACGGCAACGGGCTTAACCTGCACAAGTGCATCGTACTTGCCGTTGTGCTTGCCTATCTGCCAGCAACCTCTGTACTGACCGGGGACGAGTATCGCCGTACCTTTCGGATTGCCGAGTTTGTTCTGTATATAGTAACGCCCCGGCTCAGTCGTAATGCTATACAACTTTATAGACAAATTGTTGTTCAGATAGTAAGTAACAAGCATATAGTCATCAAACAAGTTTGTTACTTTTCTGTTACAATCGGAGCGTATGCCTACGATATTAAGGTTGTAGTCTCCCTTGTCAAAGTAGGCGTAGCCTTTCTTTTGCATCGCCTCTTTGATAGCCTTTTCGGTCAGTTTGTTTTTCAGTTCTTCTTTTTTTATCATATCTTAATCTTTCGTTTAATAAACCATCTAACCAATATTACAACGACAGCTACAATAGCTAACTGTCCGAAAGCCATTATTGCTTTTTGCCACCAATTCAGGGACCTCTCTACCTTTTTTATCTCGGTAGTGATAACTTCTACGGGCACTTCCTTTACTTCTCTCACGGTGTCCGTTTTGAACTTGTATTTATATTCCGTGTGCCATCTGTCGCAGTAGATAGTGTCGCCTTTGACAAGGACAAAGGTGCTGTCGTGCTTGTATATGCTGTCGTGGATAAAGGTTTGCTGTGTCAGCGTGTCGTGGATATATACGGGCTTCTCCACAATCTTTTGCCACGAATTGCACGATGTTAGCAATATAGCACTTAACAAAATGTATATCAGTCGTTTCATTGCGATTTATAGATTAAGCGGTTTTTTATCCTCTTGTTATTTGCTAAACTTGCTCGGTTCTATGCCTGTGCCATTGGATGTTGTAGTTATCGTAATGTTAGCCCTTGCACAACCAAGACAACAGTAGTTGTTGAAACACTCTTTTCCGTCGTGCGGACATACACTATATCCGACAATTCTCGGTGTGTATGTAGGTAATGACTGCTCTTTCTCAACGAGCAATTCTGCAAGTCTGCGTTTTGGCAGTTTCATGTAATCTTCAACAGTCATCATACTATTTCTTTTTGCATTTGAAAATCCGTTTGAAAAAGTCCTTTATCTGCCCCCAAAGTTCTTTGAAAGTCGCACCCCAGTCTATCAGCGAAAAGTGCCAACAGCATTGATAAATAATAAACTCCATAACGATAGCGGGAACGAGAATAATCCAAAATCCTCCCACAAAGAAACTTGCGGTGTATCTAAACACAGCGTTGCTCTTGAAAGTACCTTTGTCGTCTAACTTGTTGAAAATCCATATTGCGGTGATACACACCACTATTGCTATCAGTGCGTAAAGTCTTGCGTTCATATCTTGTTAATCGTTGTCGGTTACTTCTTCTGGTTCCTGCTCTTTGTGAGCTTCTTCCCATTCATTTTTAAAGTCCTCTGTTACCTCTTGCCACAATGGTGCCGAGTTGGGAAGAGTAATTTCCGTTGCGAATACCTCTTCACCGTTCCAGAGGTAGTTGCCCGCTGTGTCGGGTGTCTGAATCTTGTAATTTCCTTTATTCTCTATCATTTCCGTAAATGTTTAATTGTTAGTTATTATGCCGTTCGCGCTAATGTCCAATTGTGTAGGGAGAAGTAGTCTAACACATCTTGGTCTGTTGTAACTACATCGTAAACAGTACTTTTGAGTGTAAGTGTTTTGGTATTAGAGGCTTGCGGAAAAGCTGGCATAAATAAATTCTTAAAGCACCATAGTGCCTTCTGTGCATTGGTTGTGAATTGAGAGCAGTCTATTGGGTCACCGTTGGCATCCAAGTCCCAGTCGTGCAATGGCACTAATGTGTTCAATGTGGTGGAGAAGCCTTCTGTCGGATTCCAGCTAGACATATTGTGGTTTGTATCGGGGTGTGTCCCTGTCTGATGTATGTAATACAGTTTGCTGCAATATTGGTGTTGATTGGTTACAGTATAATAAAGGCAGGTAACAGCAATGAGGTTACGCATATCGTTGAATTGCTCCCCAGCAAGCACACTTACCTTCGGCACATATAGCCATTCAGCAGCACAGCTTCTGAATGATGAAGTGCCTAAAGTTATAAGTTCAGGAAGGTAAACCTTTGTACAATAGGAAGTTGAGTTGAATGCTGAAGTGCCTACAGAAGTGAGCTGCGGATAGGTTATCTCGGCGATTGGCACACCGTAGAAGGCGTAGTCGCCAACAGTGGTGAGGTTGGGAAAATTGAAGGTCGTGAGGTGGCTGCCATAAAAGGCATAAGCTCCTACAGTGGATACATCGGTAGAACTAATGCCAGTCACGAATTCATTGCGATTAGCCAATAGCAGCGGCAAACTCCACCACTTGGCAATGTTGGCAAAGGTAACTCCGTTGCGGAGTGCGGTTATCTCATCTATAACATCTTGTGCTGTGTCGGAATAGACGAGTTCGCTACCTGTCAATTGGTTTACCGCCGTGATGAGTGCTGTCCAGTCGGCGGCGGAAATCTGAACATCGCCACCTCCACCTCCACCGCCGCCACTAATCGCTGCGATTGCTTTGAAAAGCGTAGGCTGTTGTCCTACCGCTGGCGTTCCTATCAGTGTGTTCATTGCCGTATTCGTCGCTGTCGGGTCAGAACCTTGTAACGCATAACCGCTTATCGCCTGCACGAGTGCTTTGATTGCGGCAAGTCCTACACTCCCGTCTTTCAGCATCGAAATTGCCGTGTCGTTGCCGCTTTTAACGCTCGTCTCGCTTGCAAGTCCCAAAACACTTGGCATTGCACCGATGATTGCCGTCTGTGCGTTGCTTACGTCTGTGGGTGTTGCTGGGGTTGTGGTCGGTATCGCAGAAACCGCTGTCGCAAGTGTCGCTATTGCTGAGGCTACCGCCGTTAGCGTTGCTGTGGCATCACTACCTTGCTTTGCGACTGCCGAAAGGTCGATGTTCGCTATTGCGTTCTTTATCGCTGTGTTTGTTGCCGTTGCATCGCTTCCCTGCAATGCGTAACCTGTAATGGTTCCTATCAACGTCTGCAAGGCTGCAAGTCCGTAGGTGTTGTTCAGCAACTCGGCAAGTGCCGTTGTCGTTCCGTTTTTCACCGCTCCCTGCGTGTCGGAGAGGGTTGCACTTGTGTTGCTTCCTTGCTTGGCAAGTCCAGACAATTGTTCTCCAAAGTCTAATTCAATGGTGTAATCGTGGGTTGTATCAAGTGTCGCAACCGAAGAATTAACAGTGATTATATTGGTCGAGCAAGTAATATTGTCCTTCTGCATTGAAGAACATATCACTTTCTTTGCAGTCTCATCGACTATCAACCGCACATCTGCCACTGTTACTGTGGTGATACCTGTGAGCGTAATCGTATTTCCGCTTATGGTGTATGATGTAACTCTATATCTCATAGTCCTGCGTATATTAAAGGCATTATATCATTGATTGCTGAGGTTATATCCAATTTCAACGCCACAACGCTTGTGTCGATGCTGAACTCCCCGCCACTCAACACAAGGCCGTTGCCCGCTGTATATGTGCTTACAAGGGTTTTTACGTTGATGTATAGATGCGTGCTGTCCGACAGTTCAAAATCAATATAGGGGTCGCCTATCTGATAGCTGCTGTCGTTCTCGAACTTGCCGCCTGCGGCTTTGTCGGCGGCTGTAACAGTGTCGAGGGTTATGCTGTCGATACCTGCACCGCCCGAAGATGTAGGGATGTCGATGTTGTCGCCTACCGCAGTGCCGTTTATCATGAGTTGGTAAGTGGCCGCACAGCCGGGGTTGGGTGTGGATTTTTCGGCCATCGAGAGCGAAAGACTTATTTTCTTGCCTGTGATGTTGAGGTCGGTGCCGTTAAGTTTCACACCTTCCAGAACATTCTCCTCTGCGTCCTCGTCGCAGTACGGGGTTACACCGTCCGCTTTGACAACGAGCGTGCCGAAAGTCATCGGAAACTGATAATTCCCGTTAAAAAGGTTTATTATCTTTATCTTTTCTATCGCCCTGCTCATGGTCTTATGGTATTATTTCGTAAGAAAATGCGTTGCCCAGCACTGCCGTGATGGCTCTCCGTGCATCGTCGGAAAGGCGCAAAAAGCCGTTGGTGTCCCGTATAAGATATGTCTCGCCAATGGCAATCTGCGGATTGTTCAACTTGTTCCATGCGCTGGTTTCAGTCCAGTTGCCTATGCTTCCCCATTGCCACGTTTCCCAAACCAGCATGGAAATAGAGCTGTCGATAGGATATGCCGCCTCGAACGTAACAACGGCTCCGCGCACTTCATATTTTGCCTTGTCGCTCAAAGCGTCTATCGCACTTATCACCGCCGACAAAGATGTGGGTGCGCTGAGATTCAACAGCTCCTTTGCGTTGATAAAGGGTGTTTTTGTATCTTCGATGTCCGACACCCTTTCGTCCAACGCGGCTAAGGCTTGCATAATCTGCGTCGTGTCGAAACTCAACGGCTGAAAATCTGCTCCGCCTTCTTCTTGTTTCATGTAGTACAAAACACCTTCCGGCTCTTTTACATACAACTTGTGCGGGTGCGGTGCAGTGCCGTCGCTGTAAAGAATGTGGGCTGGCTTGTGGTCGCCGTTGTACCACTGTGTGTAATAAGCGTCGTTGTATTTGATGAGAAACCTGCCGCCATTGTAATACACGGTGCTGTAAAACTCATCCTCGTTCATATCGACAGGACAATATGAGTTTAGATAGGGTGTAGAAGATTCTACCATTCCGGCAAAAGGCATAGGTGCCTGTGCCAAACTTAACGCATGTTCCGCCGTTGCTGTGGTGTCGGCCAAACCACTTTGCAGGTCGCTTATGGCCGGAGCGTCGAGGGTGAAAGGCAGGGTTGTCTGGCTGTCAGTCCAGCTGCCGCCAGTGGCTACATACAGCTCTACGTTGTTGCTTCCGCTGACAACCACTCCGGCTATCCATCCATCCATGGGGTGGGGGTACGCGGCCTGCAATGCGGCCTCCGTCAGAAACACCCCTTTATTCGTGGCTTTTACATTGGGTGCTTCGAGCCATCCCTCCACTTTGAGGTTGTGGCCCACTACGGCGTTGCCGTCTATATTGGCGTTGCCGCTCATCGACAAATTGTTCACATTTTCGATGTTGCCGCCGTTGAAATCCGTTACTTCTATTGTTGCGCTCATGATGTACGATGGTATGTGTTGTTAGCGTTTTCTAAAAATAATGCAGCCCTTTCTTTCTCGCCGAAGGTGAGCAGTGTAAGCGCCGCCGCCGTGTAAACCACTGCCGTGTAGCACCTCTCGCTTATGTCTATACCGTTGTCATTGTCTATTACGGGATAGGGCATATACACGGAGCGTGTTATCGTGGCGGTGTTGTCCTTGCAGGAGTAGAACTCCAGCACAGGGCCGTCGTTGCGCATGCCCAAGGCACACACCGGCCGCTGTGCCGTGCCTCGCAGGGCTTTCACACGGCAGCGCGTTTTGGCATAGTCGGGGTCGGCAGGGGTTATCATGGCGTACACGGCACGCTCCCAGTCGCTCATCTGGAACACCACCAATCGCATAAAATCGTCGGGCAACAGTATCTCGCCGCTCTCCAGCGTTTTCCAGTTGATAGCTGCATTGGTATCAAAATGATGTGCGTTGTCGAGCATATAAAAAGGCGCTTCGGTATGCACGCGCTCCACAGCCTCCAGTATCTTGGATTTAATAATTTCGTTCAACAGCAACGTGTTTTCGTCGCCGTCGGCGATAAGGGCTGTGTCCGCCATGTTCTCGTCCATACAGACACGCACATCCTTTACAATGTTGTCCGCTTGGTAAATCATACCTCGGCCTCCTTTATGTTATGCGGTGAACTGAAACTGCACGTTGCACTCCTTGCAGGCTTCCTCAAAAGCTGTTTGTGTGCGCAGCTTGGTGGCGGTGTAGCCCTTGTCGGCATAGTTCTCTTTCAGCCACTCTATGGCATCGGCCTTGTCGGCCACGGTAACTACCCGTGTTTCGCTCTCGCCCTGCGGCATGGCTGCCTCCGCCGGTGTCTCGGCTTTGGTCTCGGCGGGTTTGGGTTGTGCAGGTTCGGCCTTTGTCTCGGCTTTGGTCTGTTTTTGGTTTGGAACTGCCATTCTCGGATGTTCACCTGCTACAGCATGTTGCATCTCAATGCGGATAAATCCGTCTTTGAACTCCTTGCTGTTCTCAATAATGAACTGTACAATGGGGTCTTTGGTCATGAAATAAGCGGGCAGTGCTCCGCTGGGTGAAGCTGTGCCTCCTGTAAACGACACTCTCACCGACAAGCCCCCTGCCTTTATATCGCCATGCCATTCCGAAAGTCCGTGTATTGCATAATTTTTAATTGTCATAATTGTATTTTTTTATTGTCATGAAAAAAGGGCGGACGGCTTTTGGTTGCGTCCGCCCCGTTTTTTTTAAAAAGCGTCTCTGATGGTTAGTCAACGGAAATCGGACCGTAGAACTTTGTCCATCTTGAACCACTTGCGGCTGAAGAATTGTATGTGTAGGCATCGCCGGCTTCAACGTTAATCGTTGTGCTGCCGTCTGTGATAGTAAGAGCCTTTGCAAATACATAGGTCGCATTTTCGAGGTCATTGCCGGTTGGTGCTGTCGAGCTGCTCCACAGGCGGAATTCCTGTGCGTCAGGTGCTGTGGTGTCGTCATCATCGTCGCCGCCATCAATCCAAATGTGGCAGTTGCCTTTCAGTCCGAGAGCATCGCTGACAAGGATGCCATTGCGGGTAGCTTCTTCACCCTGCACTTCCTCGGTGTAGCTCGATTCGCCTTTGCGCACATAGTGTACGAGACGGTTTTCGCCGATGAGGATGCCGCTGTTTTCATAGCCGCACTCATTAAGACCCGGCTCGATGGCAATTTGAATGTCACCAAATATGCAATGGAATTTCGTAACTTCCCAACCAAGGGTTTCGTTTTTGTAAGGGCTCATAATAACCTCGTCGTGACCTGTCCAGTCGATGAGCTGGAGGTTAAGACCGAGATTGTCGCCGCATAACAGCAGACCGCTCTTCGGTTTGTCGGCTCCGCCGTAGTACAGTTTGACAAGGGCGATGAGGTCTTCAGCTGTCCATTTGCCTTTATGTTTAAGTTCGCGCTTCACCTGCCAACGAACGCCGGTGGTGGTATAGTCCCACTGGTCGTCGCCCATGGTGGAACGCACAAGCATCTTGCTGGGCTGTGAGTCGATAAGGGTACGGTTGCCCTGAGCTTTGAACTCACGAAGTTGAACTTCCGCTTTAATGGCTTCGTCGTAGGGTATTTCCATCTTCTGGTCGGCAAGGTACTTCGACACGATGCTGGTCATGCCACGCTTTTGCAGGAAAAGGTCGTCGGGTACGGGAATGACGGTGTTGGGGTCAACCCATTTCTGCGTTTCGTACATAGCGTTGGCCATACGTACCATTTTGGTACCTGCAGTGATGATGTTGGTGTTGTTGTAAACCCATGCAGGGTCAGTGCTGGTGCTGCTGGTGGTGGGTAAAGAGCCGTACTGGTCGGTGGCGGCCTGCTTTATGCCGTTGTGAGCAACGCAGGTGATAACACCGCTGGCACTCACGCTGAGAACAAAGAGTTGCAACGGACGGCGGTTTTTCACGGGACCGGTGCCGGGTACATAGTCGTAACCTTTCACGCCTTTGACCTTCAATGTGTCGTAGGCACGAACTTTGCCTTTGTCTGCATTGACAAGAGTAATCTCGCCAGTTGCGTTATTGACAGAAGCAACAGTCACCATTGGTGTGCTTTGGTCAAGAGCGTAGTGTTTTACTTCCATGCTGTGAACGTTGACGCGCTTTGCCCGCAACATCAATTGCATAAAAGCGTTTTTATCACGCTCAAACAAGAAAATCTTTTTGTCCACTTCGGGCAGGACAAGTTCTCCCATGCCACCGCTGGCGTTCTGAACGCCACTGACAGTGGTCGGAGCACCACCTACTTGGGTGTTAAGTCCGGCAGTGCCGGCACCAGTGGTAGGAACCACACTGGTAGGAGTGCTTGCGCTTCCAGAATTTTGCGTCTGGGTCGGTGTTACAGTCTCACTCATTTTGTTTTACTTTTTGATTGATTATTAATTTCTTATCCAATTGATTTCTTTACAAGACTTGCATTTCCAGTTGCATTCCCCGCCTCCATTAGCGCACTTACTGTGGTGCATGTTCCGCCCATCTGTGTTTTTTGAGCAGCGGTGCCTTTGGCTGGCGTTTTCTCTTTAGGTATCGACAATTCAACTTTTATGCTCATGATGCTGCTTCTGCATAGTCAAAGACGTTCAGTGGCTTTCTCTCTTTTGGAGTGTTGCTGGCACCGCCGCCCATAGTGGGCATACCGTCGCCACCCTGCGGTTTGCGCAGCTTCTCCTCAATCTTGGCGTTGCGTCCGGCAATCTCGCCCTCGGTGCGGGCATTGGTCATATCCGCATCGTGGTTGATGGCTTTCAACGCCATGTCGATGGTCTCGGGGGTGATTTTCATCAGTGCAAATTCAATAGCAACTTGTTTAACAAATTCTATTATTTTCGCTATTGTCTCATCAGACAATCCCTTTTCTTCTTTAACCTTTTGTAGCAACTCTGTTGTTTCGAGAGTGTTTTTCTCAACCTCTTCGTCAAATTCCTTTTCTTTTGCCACTCTTTGAACAAATTCCTCGTGTGCCTTGGCATGTTCGTCGGCTTTTTCGGGGTTGTTCAACAAATCGGTAACTCCGTCGATACCGAAAGCTTTTATTAACGAAGTTAAAGGGCTTTCGCCTCGTGCAATGGCGGTAAACAGATTGGCGGCCTTTGGGTTGTTTGTGAAAATATCCACAATTTTATTCTCCCTGTCCTTGTAGGTGTTTATCGCATTGTCGTATTCGGCGTAGTCGTCGTCAATCTGACCGAACAGAGCCTCATCGTCGGCAAATTCGCGGTCGGGATATTTGCCTTTCAGCCTCTCGCCGAACTGCTCTCTCCTGCTCTTGGTTTTTGTGTTTTCAGCCATAGCTATACTGTGTGTTTTGGTTCAATACTAATTCAGTTTGCAAAATTACTACCGAAATTCTGTAAAATATTTATATCTTGCGAAAATATATTTGCAGTTATGAAAAATTATTTGTATTTTTGCAAAATCATTTTCGGTATTATGAAACACAAAAACAGCGTTTCGGACTTCATAGCGCAACGTAACCGCGAGTTTATGAGAGCTTTCCGTATAGTTGTGGCGCAACAACAGCGTTTCGACATCAGGAAGGACTTCGAGTTGGTTGTGGAAATGCCTTGTTCCCGTTTCTGGGTGAGCGAGGAAAGGGCTACGGCGATAATAATTGCCATGATGCAAAAAAAGGACATACTGAAAATGATGCATTTCTCCAAAAAGGAAATGTATATGGAAATTTTCAGGCGTGTTGTGGCACTGAAAGAGCAGCATCCCGAAATGAAACTGTACGATTTGGTGTTTGAGGTGGTGAACTCGCCCGCACCCAAGTTCTATTACAGCCCTCGATACGCCCGCGACATCTACTACGACATAAGAAAATCCGGAAAGGATGTTTAGATTGTGGCGGCACTCACCACCTTCTGGCTTATGCCCGCCGTGCGTTGCGCCATCTTAACCACTCTCGGCATTTCCATCTCCTTAAAGCATATCTGCAGGCCTATTGCTCGTGTCATAAGACGGTCGTCGTGGTAGCCCTCCATTGCCTCGTACCCGCCTTTGTCGGTCTCTACATAGGTAACATATTCGTTGAGGCAATCTTTCTCCCGTTCCACATAAAGATGTTCGCGCAACACGGTTTTCAGGTTGTATATAACCACTTTCTTTGTAAGGGTGTTGGTGTGGAAACCGTATTTTTTCGGCAGTTTCTGCTGTATGTCCTCTGCACTCTGCTTGCGGGCATAGAGCTGGTCGCCGTAAACGTCGTGTATCAGCGTTAGGATATACTCGGCTTCGCCTTTGGTGTTGTTGGTCTCGAGGGTGTTGCTCTCTATCACCAGCAGGGCGTTGTTGTAGTAGGCGGCAATCTGGCAGGCTTTCCACGCCAGTTTGTCCATGTCGATATGCCCGTGCCACTCGGCGACAACGGCAGGCGGTTCTCCGTCTATCATGAAAAGGCGGTCGATGACAAGGATGTCGGCAAAGTCGGCGTTCTTGGTATGCCCTTTGCATACGTCCACCACCACAAGGTAACGGTCGGTTACAATCTCCTCTCCGTCTTTTTCCACGTCCGCCCACATATACAGCTGTCCGTCTTTCTCTTTTTTGAAACGCAGCCCCTCCAACGCTTCCTCGCCCTCGTCGGCACGGCCGTACACCTCACCAACCCACCGCGGCGGACGGCATGCCGCGCGGAACTGCTCGATGTCCTCGTTGCTGAACACCTTGCGTCCGCTGAACGTGAACGCCTCGATGTCGTCGCTGGGGTACTCCGAAGCCATATCGCCGTGGTTGGTGAACTTGCTACGCTCCACCACGTACCAGTTGATGGCCTCCAACGTGGCGCCGTACTCCCACAGCCGCCAAAGATACTTGCCCGGCTCCTCGCGGTCGTTGTGTATCTCGGCAATGTCCTTGTTGGCAAACAATTTCTCGGCAAAGGCTTTCTTTTCCTTTTCGCTGTGAAACTCCAGCTCGTACTGCTCTATCTCGTACCACGCCACAAACATGGCCTCGAACTGCGAACTCCCCGCTTTGGCTGCAAGGTATTCGCGGTGAAAGAAATTGCCGACACCGTTGGGGGTGCTTTCATACACTATCATAGTGTTGGGCTTGTACAGCACTCCCGTGCAGGCCGAGCGCACTATGTCCTCGGGTTTCTTGCCCTCGGTGGTTTTCCACAGCCCCACCTCCGACAAGTGGACGAGGTTGTAGTCGCCGCCACGGCAACTGTCGGGACGTTCCACACTGCCAATCTTTATCTTGCAGTTGCGTTGCGGCACACGGTGGATGTCGCCGCTCTTGCCCACGCCTACCAACTTCGGCTCGCCTTTGTTGTATTCGTCGCCGATGTCGTGCAACATTTCCACAGGGTACGCCTTTATCATTCGGTCGAACATATCTTTTATCTCGTCCGACACCTTGTTCTGCAATGCGATGATAAGCGAGTTAAGCCCTACCTCGTGGACGAGCTGCAACCACGCCATAAACAGCTGTATGCAGGTGGAGCCTCCCCACTGACGGGCTTTGAGCAAAATAAGACGTATAGGTTTCCCGGCTTTGCGCATACGCTCCAGCCGTGCCACCAATCGGCGTTGCGCCCTGTTGAGGCGGAAAAGCACATCCACACCGCCGCCCTTGTTCTTTATATATACGTACAAGGCCGCCCAAAAAGGAAAGTCGTATTTTATGCGTATGCGGATAAACTGCTCAACAACCTTGTCGAGCGTCTCGGCCGTGGGGGTTGTGCCTAACGTGTCCTTTACAAGTTTCTTGACACTGCCGGCACTCTGCAAGGCTTTCAGAAAAGGCTCGTCCGCCATTTCGACAGGCAGCCATTGTGTGGGTATGGGGAAATCGGGGATGGAGAACTCGAAGCGGTCGCCTATGCTGCCCTCTCCGGTGATAGGGTTGAACGGAGTGGAGTTTGTCGCTCGCCTCCGCCCGTTCTCTTGCAATATCAGGATTATGGACTTTTCAATACTCAAAACTCAATTTGTTATGCCCTCACCGCATTCTGCAACTGCTGTACGGTTTCCATGTTGGCACCCTGCTGTGCCTGCTGCAAAAGTTCGGGAGAAATGCCGTCGGGTATCTGCCCCTGCTCCAACTGCTGTTTCTGGCTCTGTATGCTCTGCAATATCTGGTCGGCAAAGGGGAAATTGCCTGCTTGCAACAACTGCTCGACGTTTATGGCATTGGCCTTGAACAGCTCCAGCAACATATCGTTGGCCATAGCCCTGTACACGGGTGTTGTCTGGCTCTGCTGTATGCTGAGGTCAAACTCCACGTCGCGTATCTTTTCGGGGTCATAGACGGTGTTGGCTCCCGTCCTGCCGACGATGTTGTAAGTGCGCTTGCTGTCGTAGAACTGCTGTATGTTTTTAACATCCTTGTAGGAGGCATCCAACACAAACTCGTTGAACGAATCGAGAATATCCACCAACGATGTGGCGGCATTCTGCGCCATCATCTGGGCGTGGCTTCCGCTCTCTCCGGCAAAGGCCGCCTTGCCCTGCAAAGCACCGTTGACACCGCTGATGTCCTCAAAGAATTTGAGCTGCAGGCTCAACATTTCGTGCAGTCCTATATTTGTGGAGTTGTTGGCAATCTGCTGCGGCACGTGTCCGCTCTTGCTCGGCTTGTACACGATAACGCCGTTGTATTTCGTCCATGTGTCGGCAAAGTCATCGGGCGACATACCTGCCGGGACGCAGTCCTCGGGTATCATAAGCACACCCTTTGCGGTGGCTCTGATTATAAAGTCCTGCATGGTGATAAGGCGGTTGGTGTAGCGTTGCTGGTCTATAACGTCGGCCACGAAAGAGTGTATCTCGCCATCGATGAACGGGTAGGCCTTGAAAACGTAGGGGTGGCTCTTGTGGTCGTAGGGTGTCTCGCCCTCTTTCAGTATGTCGCCAAAGGGCGAAAGGAAATAATAATACCAGTAGCTGTCCATAAACCACTCTGTTTTGATGAACGGAATATCCTCGACGGCCATGCCGTTGCGCTGACCCATTTCGAGGCGTTTCTGGTTTTCGGCCTCCACTGTGTAATACTCGCTTTCGTCTATCTTGTAGATGTCGCCGTTGTTGTAGTCGTGGCAACGGATACGGGGTTTGCTCTCCTTTCGCCACACCTCTATCACACGACAACGGCTATGGTCGGTGGGCATGAGAAAGTCGGATTGGGCTTGGCCGTAGTTGTAGCCGAAATCCTCCCACCTAACGTTGCCGCCTCCCACGTCGCGGGCGTATTTGTAAATCTCGGCCAAGCGGTTGTACTCGAAAGGATTGTTGGCGAGGTTTTGGCACAGCTCTTCAAAAGAGAGGTCGTGAATCTGCCCCACACAGGAGCAGTCCCACCCGCGGAAGTCGCGCATATTGGCATCGATAAAGAAATTGTTGGGTTGCACGTAGTCCGTCCAGCAGTCCATACGGTCGTTGCGCCAGCCGTAGCTCTTGCGGTGTACGATAAGGCTGCCTATGAGGTATTCCTCCAAAGAGCGGGCGTTGATGGCATTCATGCGGTTCATCTGCCAGTTGTACTGCAGCACGGTACTCATCGTCTCGGCCTGCTGTTGCTCATCCCGGTCGCGGGCTATGCAGGTGGGTTCGGTGGCCTGTTGGCGGTACACGCCTATCACGTTGCGCACAAGTCGGCGTATGAGGTTGGTTTTCAGCGGCACGTTGCCCTGTTTTTTAATGTATTCCTCCTCGGTCATACGCTGCCCGTCCACACACACTATGTCGCTCCACTGGTCGCCGTAGGTGTAGCGTTTGTTGCGTTCCCTGTCTTGGCGGTAGCGGTACATGGCCATATAGTGCTGTTGCGCTTCGAGGAGTATCTGCTGTCCTCTTGCGCGGTCGTTGCTGTTGACGGCACGGCTCCGCACGAGGCTGTCGGGACTTTCGCGCCCGTCCTCCGGCCGTACGGTCACGTTGCTCAATCTATGCAATACTAATACATCCATTGTCTGTGTCGTTTATAGGGTTGCAAAGATACGCCCTCGCAACCCTTTTGTGTGCTTAACTTGCGAAATTAGTTGCTTTGGTAATTGAGAATTGAGTTTACGTCCTCGCCTTTCTCGTATCTGTGAATTGCATCAATCAACTCGCGCAGATATTCGTAGTATTCATTTTCGCTCGCTTTGTATATTTCCGCATCTTCGGCTTCTTTCATAGCCTTGTAAGCTCCGTCGATGTCTTTCTTGTATTCGTCGAAAATGAGGTAGCGGCCATACTCTTTGGAGTTTTCGAGGTAGTCCAGCTTCTCGGCATATTTCAGCACACCCTCGTTCGCTGCGTTCTCATATTTCTTTAGCAGACGTTTTGTTTCCTCGTATTCTGCTTTGAGGTTGAAGAACTCGTTTTGCAGTTTGCGGTTTGCCGTGCGTTCGTCGCCGGACTTGACAAGGCGGTTGGCCATTATCATATTTTTCCATTCAAATTCTCTGTCGCCAAAAGCGGTTTCAGCCATCTTTACAAGTTGGTTAGGTACTTTGAAATAACCACCCAAATATCCGTTAAGGACGTATTCCACTTTTGAGGGGTTGATGTCGATAGCACCTTTCTTGAAATCGTCGCCGCCCGTAAGTTCGTTGAGCCAACGGCTTGCACCCACGATATTCTTGTCGGCGCTCTTGTAGGCTTTTGTAAATTCGGGGTCGTTCTGGTTGTAGGGTGTATCTTTGTAGATTGGCAGACCTACCCAGCTTTTGTTGCTCGAAGCCTCGACAATAGGTTTCACCTGACTTGGTATAAAGGCGTGCCATCCTCCGCCACCTTCCATAAAGTCGAGGGGCAGGATTTGGCTTCCTTGGCTTATAATCTGTCTTGCCGTTTCGCCTTTGCTGTAATGTTCCTCGCCCGTGATAACACCCGTGGCAAGTTCGCCCATGCCGTAAATGGCTCTAAACTCTATCGGCAACGGTATTGTTATCCATTGGTCGCCTGCACCAATACAGATGTTGCTTCGGCGCACATATTCGGGCAGGTTGTAGTAGGCGTTTTTATCGTCGTCATCGTCATCATCACCGCCCCACAGTGCTTTTGCAATCAGAGGTATTACAGCACCCAACGTAAACATTGCAGCTGCACCGGCCGTAAACTTTGCAGGGTGCCGTTTGGCGGCGCGTCCGAAGTTTGTCATACCTTGCAAACCTGCATTCCAGAATACATACAGCAATCGGCCTGCACCGCTCAGATACGAGCCAAGTTTGCCCGCTTTTGTCTGTCCTGTGGCTCCGACCATCTTGTCGCCACTGCCTTTTTTGTTGAAATTCACACTCACCTCTTTTGCGTCGTAAATGCTTCGTTCCAAACTGCGTCCCATCTCCATTGATGTGATGAAAGCGGCAAATCTCGCACAGTTCTCCACGCTCTCGTTCAGCAAGTCGAGCTGTTTGCCCAAAGCAGACCATACCTGCCGTGTGGTGCTACCCTGACGTTTCAGCTCACGGGCTATCTCGCGTTTATGTGCCTCGATGTCCCTGATGTTGGTATAGCCTGTTTCGCCACCGTTCAACATAAATTGTTTGAACATGTATTCTATTGGCTTGCTGTCGTCCAAAGTGCCTTTGTTCCATTTACCGAACAACCAGCGCATGGTGGCAGGGTTGAACTTGCCGAAATTTTTGTGGAAATTCAGCGCATAGTTGCCGCCCTCTTTAACCCACGTCATGCAGTTGGAGTAAAGCATATCACGGAAGAAGTTGGAGACAACGAAGTTCGGGTCTCTCGTTGTGTAGAAAGCACTCAGCTGGTGATTGACAAACTGCGCCGTTTTCATTGCACCGCCGATAAAACCGCCCGTCTTAACATCGGGGTTTGTAAGTCCGTTCAACGCCTGCGCCGCCCTCGGGTTGCCGTTTATGGTAAGAACAAACGTCTCGCCGTTACGTTTCACCAGCACTTGGTGTTCGTTGCGGTTTTCGGGCAACACCCGGTAGGGGAAATTCTTTGCGTCCATGCCGCTCTTGTATTCCTTGGGGTGTTGCTCTGCAAGTTGTTGCATCTTTGTTTCAAATTCTTCAACCTTGCGTTCCACCTCTACAGGTGTATCATCGGCCTCGATGTCGGGGAACACCGGCACCCAGTCGCCCGTTGCGGCGTCTTTGTGCAACCACAATTTGCTGACACTTACAAGGTCGCTCGGGTGATTTTCAACGAAATTCAAAAACAGCTTTTTCATCTCGTTGCGGTTGGCCTGCTGTATGGCCTTGTCCGCCATCAGTGCGATGGTGGCTATCGGGTCGTCGGCTTTGCTTGTACGCCCCTCTGCGTGTTTTATCGGACTGCCGAATGGTCCCTTACGGCTTGTAAGATAGCCGTAAACCTCGTCGCTTGTGGTTTCGTCGAAACCCTGCAACGGTATGTAGTAGTCGAATTGGTCGCGTATCTGCTCGTAGCTCTCCTTGCTCAACAGACCGCTGCGGTAAATCTTGGCCAGCGTTACGCCCGTGGCTCGTTTGGTGGCCTCCCACAAAAGGGTTACGTCGTGCGTTGCCTCGTATTCGTCAACCATCATCTGCGCCATCGCTTCGGCTGTGCGCACGTCAGACTCGCCCGTCAATGCGGTGAGACCTGCATAGTCTCTGTCGCGGAAATCGTCTATCGTCTTGTTGGTGGCCGGGTATTCCTTTTGATATTCGGCAAAGTCGCGTTCGGCAAACTTTTGGTTGCGTTCCAACCCGTGTTTCGCCATCATATAGTCGGTAAGTTCCTGCCGTGCGGCCTTGTTACTGCCCGCTATAAGATGTATCGCCTCTAACAGCGGTTTCATATAATGTATGAAATAATAATGCTGTTCGGCTGCGTTGGTACTCGACATGCGGTTTTCGGCAAGATAGGCGTTTTCGTTGCCTGCCACTTCCTCAATTCTGAAATCCTTGCCTGCGCCGAGTATGGCCTGCATTGCTTTACGCAGTCCCAGCATGCTGTCCTGCATTGCCTCTTGGAACTGATAACCGCCCGTTGCAACCATACGCTCGTATTCGTCCCGTGCAATGGCTCTGTCGCGGTCGGTGAAATTGTCACCGTCGTCCTCATCGCGGAAATAAACCTCGCTGTCCTGCTCGTTGCTTTTTTGCACGGGGTAGGGCTTGGGGGTGCGGCGTTCGTATTCTGCCACATCTTCCGACACTTTGTCGGCGTCTATCGGCTGACCGTCGCTTACAGCGACACGATGTCCGGCATTGAAGAGTTTATGCAGGTATCCGTCCAAATCCCTTTCGGGAAAACTAACCACGTACACACCGCCCTTTTCTTTAGTTTTTCTCAAAACGATTCCCAGCAGTTTGGCAACTCTTTCTGCGTCCTCGCCATACATGCTGTAAAAACCTTTGCCGTCGGACAGCATCACCAAATCGTTGGGGTATCGCTCTTTGAGCTTTCGCCATGTTTGGTTTTCGGGAGTGCGCTTGCGTGTCTCCTCTTTCTCCATCTCCTTGCGCAGACGTGCGGCTTCCTCGTTGTTCAGCCCCATATCCTCGATAATCTCCTCTTTCTCCTCGGCTTCGGATTTCTCCCACCAGCCACGACGTTCCTCTGCAGGTTGCTCAAAGTCGCCGACTTTCAGTTCCTCTTGCATAACAACATCTTCGGCTGTGCGCACAAAGTCGCGGAAACGTCCGGGGTATTTCAGTCTTTGGTAGCTGCTCCACAACACATAACGCAGTTCGTTCTCACCGATAGAGCCGTAAAACCATCTCTTGATTTTAAGGCCTATCTTGCTCATCATCTCCCAAAACAGGTCTTTGATTTTCTGCCACGACCAAAATTGTTCTGGAAGTTCATCGGAGTTTCCGCCCAATGTGTCGTATCTCAAATCGCTTTCCATGCCCTCGGCCATTGTGGCAAGGTATTCCTCGGTGGCACGGCGGAAATCGTAGTTGTATTTGTCGCGGGCAAGTTTGGTTATCGCACGGCGTATCTCAGGCTCGCTGTGATCGTACACGTTGTCGAGGAAATCGTCGAAATGCTTGCCGAACATCTTACGCAGTCCGTAGTGTCCTGCTCCCTCGTGAAGTATGGTTCTGAGAACATCGCCACGGCTGTGGTGGTTGTCGAGGATAACGACGATTTTGTTTGTCTTGGGGTCGTACCAGCCTCTTTTTTTGCGGCGTTTTTCCCGTTCTTGTTCGGTAAGCCCTTGTACCTCGTCGATAGTTTCTACCACCTGCACATCGTCGGTGAGATTGAGTTTCGCCACTGCGTCGGCTATGAATTTGCGTGTGTAACGTCTGGAGCGTTCTATGAAAGCATCGTGTTGTTTCTTGGTGTAGCCGAAACGCCGTGCGGATGCAAGGCTCTCCTCGTAGGTGCTTAACCAAGGGTCGGGGGGTGTTGTGTCCTCGTCGCGGTAAACAGGGGTGTCGGTTTCTTCCTCGCTCGCTTCTTCCGCCTCGGTAACTTCTGTAGCAGCGTCCACTTCAGCGTCCACTTCGGCATATTTCTGTTCTTTTTCCGCCATCTCCTTTTTCATCAACTCGGAATATTCATCAAATCTCCTATGGGCGGTTTCCAACTCTTTTGTAAACTCAAACGGTTTGCCCTCACGCGCTTTTACCTGCTTTAACGATTCTTGTGTTTTGGCAATAGACTGTTTTAGCTTTTCAACACGTTCTGCAAATTCTTTGCCACTTACAACATTTTCGAGAATATCCTCCAATCCCACACGGAGCAACGACTGTTTAACCGGCGTGTCCTCCATGCCGAGTTCCTCGCAGTCGTATGTCATTTTACGACGTATGGCATTGAACAAATTGCCTTGTTCCGATGCGGTTTCGTAACTTAATTTTGTGTTGAAAGTAAAATTAAACCCTCCAACATTGATTTTTATAGTAAGTTTCTTTTCTGATGTTCCATAAGGATTTTCACGTATGGAGTTCTCCGCTTCTTTGACTTTCTTGTTAAACTCTTTGATAAAGTCGGCCAACGCCTCAATGTTGGGATATGTTTTTCCGTCAATAACAATTGCCGGGGATTGTCCTTTGTGTTGTTCTTTTGATTGTTCTACTTTTTGGCTTGCCTCCTCGGCTTGTTTCAGTCGTCTGTCGTAATTTCGTAACGTGCTTTCAAGCCTCGGTATTTCATTATGGCAATAAGTTTGGTCGGCTTCCCATTGTTTTTTCTTGTTTTCGTATTTCCGAACATCTTTTTCTGCTTGGTTTTTCAACATCGCATACTCCGAACCTGACAATTGAGCCACAGTATCGCCGAAAACATCTTCCTCTTCTTCAATGGCGCGGTTTTCCATGCTGTTTTCAAGCATTTGTTTGCCATTCATAATACTATCGGCTATCGCTCCTTTTGTTTTTAGTCGCTGATAAGCTGTTACATCAAGGCTATCCTCAACACCAAAACGGAGCACACGCACGGGTATTCCCATTTCTTTGTGTAAATTTCCCTGCCTCAAAATTCGGCCATTACGTTGTGTGTAGTCCATTGGACGGTTAGGCGCATCAAGATGTATGAGTGTGTGCAAACGTTCCTGTATATTCACGCCAGTACCGAGTGTAAAGGTGCTACCCATTATAACACGCACCTCGCCGCGGTTTACCCTGTCAAATATATCAAGTTTTTTGTTGACACTCATTCCGCTTTTCATTACAACAATCTGCTCAGCAGGAATACCAGCCTCAATCAGTTTTTGTCGTATGTCCTCATAAAGATTGAAGCCGCTTCGCTTGTTTTGGTAATTGTCGGCAAATATCGCCACCGTGCCGTTATACGACTTGGTTTGTTCTAAACTATCCAATGTTTGGCGGACTGCCTCGTTGGTCTTGCTTTGAGGCTCGTCTATTGCATCGGAAACAACGAGGCGAGCATCAACAGCAGCAGCCTTGGCAATGCCGTACATTGTTAATGGGATATGGCGGTTTTTCTTTTTCTCTTTACCTGTCATATTGTCGAAGCGGTCAAGTTCTGCTTTCACATATTTCATTACCGCACGTAATGATTTTGTCTGTGGCAAATAAATATCCTTGGCCTTTCCTCCCTCCATTTCAGGTATCTTGTCGTTAACGCCACCAGCTTCTTTCGTAAGCACAGTATCGGCGACTCCCGACCATATACGCACAAGCTCAGGCAAATTCACATAACCAGCAAAACGGTTGTTTTCTTTAAACTTTCCACTGGTTGTAAACTCCAACATCTGTGTTAAGTTTCCGAAGTTGCGCACAAAGTCGTCGAAATAGTAAATGCCATAGTCTTTCATTGTATCCGCTGGCATAAGATAGCGCATGAAAGTCCATATTTCGGCCGCTGTGTTGCTAATAGGCGTGCCTGTGGCAAATACCACATTGCGACCGTTGTTTTTCTCCAACACAGCCTGTGTTTTCAAATACACGCCTTGCGCTTTTTTGCTATACGACGGGTCAATACCTTTAACGCCACGTTGCATTGCTGTTGCAAATCCAAGGTGTTTGTATTCGTGCGCCTCGTCAACCAATAATGCATCTATACCCATATCGTCAAAGTTCTCAACATTGTCTGTCATTCTGTCGAGCATTTCGAAGGCTTTGACTTCTGCATTTTGACGAATAATAGCGTCTTTTTTCTCGTCGCGCTCTTTTTTCTTTTTACTCGTCGCGGCGGTTAATTCGGTCAGCTCTGCTTGTAAATCGTTTATTTCCCTCTCTGCTTGTTTTACAATCCAGCTGCTTCCGTCAATATCTTCGTCTTGGAGCAATTCAAGGGCTTTTTCTTTTTCCTCTATTTTGTCCGCCACAAATGCCATTTGCCGCTCCTCGCTGTCGGGTATTCTCTCAAATACCGACTGAGGTACAACAATCATATCCCAGTCGTTGTATTTGATTTTTGCATAGAAATTTTTACGGCCTTCTTCATCGTGTTCTTTGTCGTCAATTGTAAGCACTTTTGCATTGGGGTACAATTTTTTTGCACTTTCAACAAATTGTCCTACTGTTGAGTTCTGAACAACAATCATTGGTTTGCGAGCAGTGCCGAGACGACGCATCTCCATAGCCGCTGTTATAAGTGTATAGGTTTTGCCTGTTCCCACTTCGTGTGCGAGCAAAAGGGGCTGTGTAGTAGCTCGAACAGCGGCCTTTCCTTGGTGCGGACGTAATGAGAATGGCTTATTATCCACAATTGTAGCAGCACCTCCGAAATGTTTGGGAACATATTCCTCGGGAATGCTTTTAGGAACAAAGTTGTTAAACTTTTCGTTGTATATCTGCTCTATTTGTTCACTAAATGCTGGCTCACTTAACATTTTCGCCTTCGCCCAATCCTTAAAGTCTTGGCGAATTTCATCAACTTTGTTTGCGCATGCACTTGTGGCATCGGAGTCGGTTATTGTTTCACGCTTGCCATCCCATGTTTTTCGCGTTTCACTCACTGTGATTGCGCGGTTGGTCATTGCAGCTTCGATAAGTTCCGTGCCTAAGATTGTTTTGTTCAGCTTTTCGCTCACCACTCCCATCGCACGATTCTTTTCCTCGTTTCTCCAATGTGGCTTTCTCATAAACCAAGTGCCATCCACATTGACACATTTTACATCAATATCAGTGCGTTCTTTAATGTATTCTTCGTAAAGTTCGGGGGTAATCCATGACGAACCAATGCTAAAATCAATCAAATGTGCCGGTATGTTCATCGGAATCACATTTTCCAATGCTTTTATATTGGCACTATATTTACCCTCTTGCCCCTCTACGCCATTAGCTTCATTGGCTTGTTGTAGTTTTTCGCGCACATTTCCGCTTAAATACTCATAACTCACCTCCATCTGCGTTGTAGCAGGGTTTTCAAAACCAAGTCCGCTGTTTATGATTTCCTCCCGCACCTCTTTTTCGGATATTGGCTTACCTGTGCTTTGTGTTATTTTTTCAGCAATCCATGGCAAGTCAATACGTCCGTGCATATAAATGCTTGCCGTTATGCCATCTTTGACGTTGGTCGGCGACGGCGTTTTTTCTTTTTCAACTACTCTTTTGCTAAATATATCGGTTTTTCCGTATTCAGCTATCCGCTCGCCCGTTTTAACATCGATACGTTCGTTGTATTTTTCAAGTGCCAAAATATTAGCGAAATCCACATCATTTTTCAAAAATGGAATAGCCATGTTTTTGTGCAGGCGACCATACACATTTACAAAATTGTCGTAAGCGTTGTTTAGTTCATCGAGTAGGGGTTTCAGCCCGTCGTTTTCTTCGTGTGTTGTCTGATATTCCAACACTGCCGAAAGAGCATCTTTTATTTTTTTGTATGAATTAAAACATTCTTCCTTTGTATGACCTTTGACTTTGTTTTTGTTCAGATTTAACGGCACTGCCTGCCCGTATCGAGCAACACACAACTGTCCGTTACTAACAACCATGCTGCCCTCTTTGACATCATCGCCGAGACTTTCATAAACTTTGTTGTTATTGGCCTCAATGCTGACAGGAGCGGCAGCTTCGTCGTCAAATCCTTGTAAACTTTGCACAAACGATTGCAGACGTTCGTTTTGATTAACGCCTCTTTTGGGGTACAAGCCCTTGCTCGTCGGCCTGTAATTGTCGCCACGTTCAAAACCAAACGCCATTTCGCCACCCATCATTTCGGGGTGTTGCACAAAATACTTGTTGTAATCCATTGATAGATTTTTAACAACGCGTATCTCTTGGCCTTTCACTTTCTTTGTTTCGCCCGTATCGTATTCTGCGACTCGTTCGCCGGTTATCGGGAGTACGTCGATGGCGTGTGCCGACTTTTTGCCGTTCACACGTTTACGTATCACGATAATATCGCTCGTTGCCGCTGTACCGCCAAACGTCTCGTTGTTGAGGCGGAAAGCTCCGACAACATCGGCGTTGCCCTCGCTTACAAGCCAGTCGCGCAATTTTTGGGAATTGTCCAATGTTCCGCTCGAAGTGATGAAAATTCCAATACCGCCATCCCGCAGTTTGCGCACATTTTTCGCAATACAGAAATCGTGTATGTCGTGGAATTTTTTGCTCAAATCCTTGTCGCCCGTCGTGTCGTTCACGCGCAACCCTGTAACAAAAGGAACATTTGTTATGCACAAATCCACACTACCGTTTTTCACTTGGGTTGCCTCAAATCCCTGCACCTCAACCTTTGCATCAGGGTATAATAAGGAAAGGATGTTGCCAGTGGTTTGGTCAATTTCAACGGCATGGATGTTGCTTCTTTCGCTCATATCCTGCGGCATAAGCCCGATGATATTGCCTATTCCGGCACTGCCCTCCAACACATTTCCGCCTCTAAATCCAAGCGCGCGGGCAATATCCCAAAGTGTGTCAATGATATGTGCAGGGGTGAAAAAAGCACTGTTGCGGCTCATATTGGCCTGTTCGTAGCCTTCATCTCCTAATAAGTCGCGCAGTCGTCCGGCGGTGGTTTTCACACCGTCTATTTCGGTTAGGTTGCTAAAGGCTTTTCCAAGTCCGCCCCAACCGCTGTATTTACGCAACACAGACATCTGTTCGGGAGTGGCTTTTTGGCCGCTCTCGACAAGTTGCTGCATTAGTTCAATAGCCTTGATATTAGCCTCTATACGGGCATCAACACCCTTGGGGGCGTAGTCCGTGCCACGCTCCGCATGGTTGTTGTTGAGGTTGCGTTTGGACTGCTCCGACTCTATGCGTTGCTCGCCCGCAGGTAGTTTAGATACTCCCACGCCTCCGACTCCGTCATTACCAGAATCGTACTTATCACGTCCACCCACTCCTCGTCCGTCAGGTCGCTCAGTTTCATTCCCTGTGCTTCCTCCCATCGGTTCATTCTGCTGAGGTTGGTATCCTCCTCGCCCGGTTTCGCTGGTGCCAGTTTGTACGTTAGTGTTCTCATCGTTTTTGGTTTTTATTTGACTTCCACCAAACAAATCGAGTTGGTTTCCGTTTTGCAAAGATACGGATTTTTTTTCGTTTTCTTTGCGGTTTTCGTTTCTTTTTTTCTTAATTTTTTCGGTGGCTTGCTCTGCCTCTTTCTCAACCTCCTGCTCGCGCACTATTGTGGCGGCTGTTTTTACAAGGTCTTTCGCTCCCTCTTTGTCGAAATTCTCCACATCAAAGGCGCTTACCTCGTCGTAGGGGGTTAGCTCCTTTGCATAACTTTCCATTTCGGGCAAATCACGAGCACCGTTGTAAAACGATTTAAGGTATGGGCGTACTGCGTCGCCTAACGCCTCTATCATTTTCTTGGCGAAGTCGGCGAATTTTCTTGCACCGTGTTTTATTACAAGGTAGCTCATTTCCACACCTGCAGAGAACGCTTCGGGGTCAAACCCCATATTCAGCTGTCCGCCCAGTTTCTTACGCAGCATTTCTTTCAGCTCGTCGAAACGTGCCTTGTCCTCATCGTCCACCCAGCTGCTGCCTTTCGGCTGTTCTTCGGTCTGCTCTTGTTTGGGCTGTTCCAGCTCGGTGGACTGCTCTTTGGTTTCGGGGGACTGACTTTGCTCGGCCTCGTTATTGGTCTCTTTGATGTCCTGCAACGAAAGCGGCTGCTCGTCCGCCACCTTTTCCTTGTCGTTAAGTGCTTCGGCGAGTTGTTTTGCACTTTCCTCGTCGCGCATCATAAAACCGCCACGGTCTCTGTCGTACCAGCCACGGTTTTGTTTGGCAATCTCCTTGCCTGCCGCGAGTTCGCCCTTTGTAAGTTCACGGCCAAAGGTTACAAGGTGCATATCCAGCACTTTGTTGCGCTTGGTGGTGTATTGTGCAGGGGTGATGGTGTAGTTTTTTTGTTCTGATTCTGTGTTATTTGCAATATTTTTTTGGTCAGTTTCAGAATTTTTCGTATCTTTGCCGGAGAAATCCCCGACAGACGGATATTGAGAGGAATTAGGCCTCTCCAGAAGTGCCGCTTGTTGGGGATTGATGTTTTCACTTCTGTATATTTCCTCTTCAAAACCAGTTATTCCACCGTCTTTTCCGAACACAGTCGAAATTGAGTTAATTTCAAGGACGGGTTTGTTTTTGCCCTGATTAACTTTTTTAACATCTACGCCGACAACTACAAATCCTTTTCCTTTTGGAATGATTGTGTATAATCGATAGCCTTTTAGGTTTTGATGGTTTTTGTCATCAAAGTATTTAGTTATCGCAAAGGGTTTTGTAATTGCGTCTTGTAATTGTTCCCACTCCGATTCTGATAGTTCGTGTTCTGCATCTTTTCCGAAATGGCGAGAAATAGTGCCGTATGAAACCGTGAATTTTTCCCCACTCACACCGAGTTCTTTCATAAACTCTGGTGTCTGTGCTACATCAAAGAAAGAACGTTGGTATATTCTACTTGCAAACGTCTTCCCCTTTTCAGCCAATGTTTTTATGACATCGGTTAGGCTTGGTTTGCTTTTTGCCGTACTCTCCCCGCCCTCGGTGAGTTCGATGGGTTGGGGTGCTGACGATTCCGTCCGCATATCGGAACGCAATCCAGTTCTGATATACTCTTGGTCTTTATCATCATCCACGTATCTGTCTTGATAAAGATGAGTGATGTAACGGTTGGCAAGCATTATAGGGTCGTTGCCCTCGTAGTCGTCAATTTCTTCCGAATATGTGTCATCAGTATCTAACCCCTCCGACACGTATTGTTTCAAATCATCGACAGCCTTTTGGATGGCCTCTTTGTCATTGTTGGCATAACCGTCTGCCAACGCTTGGCGCAAAGACCTAAAGCGTTCTAACTCCACTTTAGGTTTCAAAAATGCACCTTCTCCCTCTATTTCTTCGTCGGCCTGCTGAACTTGCGTACCATGTATTTCTTCAACAGTTCCGTCTGGCTCTGTTCCTCGTCCTGCTGGTTCAGCTCCTGCATCGCTCCCATCAGCAACGCCATCTTCCTGTACGCCCGTTTCTCCTTCTCGTTCTTGTAGGGCATTTCGTTTGCGTTGCTCGTCGGCTGCGTCGAGGGCTGACTGTTGTTCTTGTTTTGTTCCATAATTTAATATTTCTTCTACTTCTTTGTAAATCTCTTCTTTCGTCTTAATAACGCCGGAAAACATATCATATTGTCCTGCCGCGCTATTTTCTGCTTTTTGGTTGTATAGGCTCAGCGCTTTTTTCAACGCGCTCACCTTGTCATCGTTCAGGCGGTCGCCTAACGACAATATTATAATGTTGGTGTAGTCCGCCACCGTGTCGCCGGTGTCGAATGGGAAAAGATTTTGCTGACGTGCGAAACCGTTCACTTTCTCGCCAGCCTTTATCCCGCTCTTGCGGGCTTGGTATGTAAGGTTGATGGCCTCGGCCAGCTCGTTTTCCAACGAATAGTCCTCGCCCAGATGTATGTTGTTGCTTATCTCGGTGAGTGCCGTTATCACCCTTTCGCGCATCGAGGGGAAAGCTGCAAGTTGTCGTATTGCGTCGGGGTTGCTCTCAAAGGCTTTACCGATGAGCATATTCTCCAATATCTCGCGGCCTCTTGCGCTTATCTTGTCGCCGTCCATCATCTCGGCAAGCTGCATATCGTTGATAACTCCTGCTCCATGCAACTCGGCCAACGCCTGCGGTGCGGCTTTGGGGTCGTTGTAGAAATCGCCAATGGTGTCGAAACGGTTTATGGTGTTTATGATACGGCCGAAAGTGGCATCATCCACGGTCTTTCCAAGTTTCACGGCCTGCTCCGTCCTGCTTTGGCTTTTCTTCTCCTCTGCGTTGAATTTGGCAAAGGTGTCGGTGGTGTAGGGCAGGTTCTCGTCGGCCACAAACACCACTCGCGGATGTTGCATTGCCGACACCTGCTCGGCGGTGAAACCGAACTGCTGAGGATATTTTTTCAGATGCTCGATATAGGCTCCGTCGGTGTTCTGCTGTGCGGCAAGCTCGCCCGCCATTGTGCGGCCGTTACCGCTCAACACCACCCCGTCGTTGCTTACCACGGGAACGTCTTTCAACGCCCTGCTGTCGTAGTTGTCGGCCATCTGTCGGGTGATGCGTTGCGCCTGCTTGTCGCGCTCGTAGTCGCGGTCGTTCACCGTCTGGCCGTTCTCATCGACAGGAAATCCCTCGTAACGAGCAAACTCGTTGTTTGGATCGTGGCTCGGTGTTGCCGCTCCGCTTTCGACAAGCACATAATGGCCTTTAATCGTCTCACCGTTGGCAAGTGCTATCTCATTTTCAAAACCGTCCACTTTCTCGGCGCTCTCCCATTTCTCACGAATGGCGGGATGTGCCGCGTTTGCTCCCCGTTGTGCCTGCTCCTGACGTTTGGCCAGTTCCTCGGCCTGCCGTTGTCTCTCCCTCTCCTCCGACGCTTCGATGGCGGCTTTCTCTTTTTCCTGCTGTTCTTTTAGTGCGGCGTTGCGCACCTTGTCGTGCTGTGCCTTTATCTCGTCCCACAGCTGCTTGTCGGCAAGGGCGGCATCGTAGTCGGCTTTTGCCTTGTCGAGTTTTGCCAAAGCGTTTTCCTCTTTGCCGTAGGGTGCGTTGTCGTAGTCGGCTTGTGCTTTGTCGAGTTTGGTCTTTGCTGCTGCAAGGGTCTTGGCTCTGTCCTGCACGGTGGCGGCTATCTTGCCCGTGGGGTTGGCACTGTTCGCTGTTATATCGTTGTAAATCTGCTGTGCTTGGGTGAGCGGCTCGGTGCTTCCCTCTGCTACGGGTGTTGTCTCGGTTTCCGCCACAGGCTCCGTCTCGGTGGGGGTTGTAGGCTCAACGGGTGTTTCGGGTGTCTGCACATCCTCAATACCTCGCATTGCCTTTACCTGCTCCCACATGTCTTTGTTGCGCTGTGCGGCTTGCAGGTCTTGTTCCCACTTGGCGTGTTGTGCCTTGTAGTTGTCTATGTCAGTGCCAATCTGTGGTTCTCCGCTCTGTGCTGTGGCAAGCGCTTTTTCGGCCTCGTCGAGTTTGTTCTGCACGAATTTGTCGGCTTCCTGCTCGTTAAGTCCTGCTTGGTTGTAAACATAGTCGTAGGTCTGCTCTGTCGTGGCCTGTTCGTAGGCTGGTATCTGCTTGCCTTTTACCTCACGCATAGGCATTGTAAGGCTCGTTTGTGGCTCGGTTGGAGTGATAGGTGCTTCGCTCTCCGTTTCGGCCTCTACGGGTGTCTGCGGCGTCTCTGCTGGAGTTTCAGCGGTCGGCTCGGCGGCGGTATCTTCCAGCGGTGCTACGTAGTAGGACTCTATTGCGTTGTTCAGCTCGCTGACATACTTATGCACCACATCGTCACTGTCGGTTATCAGCTCCACGATGTTGCCGTTTTCATCGGGGGTGAACTGGCCGTTTTTGTACCGCACCCTGCGCAAAACCACAGCATGGCGCAGTTCTCCGTCCTCGTTGAAAGTTACCTCCATGCCGTTGGTGTAGTCGTCCGGAACACCCTCGACATAGCCTTGCGGCACGGTGTTTGTCTGCGGTGTTTCTTCCGTTGTCTGCTGTTCGGTTTCCTCGCTTCCGGGTGTCTGCTCCTCTGTGGTTTCGGTCTGTTGTTCCTCCGACACGGCTTGTGGCTCTGCGGTTTTGCTCTCCTCAACCCTCGCAACGTTGGGGTGTCGCTGGTAGTAGCTCTCTATTGCCGTAGCATCTGCCACGGCCTGCAAGTCGGAGCGTTGCATCACCTCCTGCTGTGGGTTGCCGTTCTCGTCGATGCCCCCTATGGTTATCTCCTCGCCGTCCTCGCTAATGGCAAGCACTTTGCCCATTATGCCGCTGGAAAGGGGGATTTCATCGCCTATATTGACGCTTATTTTGCCTTGTGCTTTGTCGATAGCCTGCTGTACGAAACTGTCCCGTGCATTTTGTATCTGCGCATCCACATCGTCGGCCGACATCACGCTGACAAATCCTCTTATCTCGCCCGAAGATATGGCTTTCTTTTCGCCGGTGTTCGGGTCGTAGATAGTAACCATCTGGTCGCTGTTCTCGGTATCAACGTCCTTTCCACCCTGCAACATCGTAACATTGCCGTCGATAAGATAAACGGTTTTGTCCTTGTTGGGGTCGTCCTCGTCTATGATGTTCACCTCTTTAACCATCTGGTCGGCTCGGTGTTGTGTCTTTGCCATCTCCCTGCGCATCTGTGTCGCCACAAGGTCGGCTTGGTCTTCGATGGACTGTTGCACACCGTCCCACGCCGCTTTGCGTTCCTCGGCGCTACGGTTGCCCAGTGCTTCGTCGTTCATCTCCAATGCTATGTCGTGTGCTGTCTGCTCGTCGGAATTATAGCCACGCTCATAAGAGTTTTCTATTTTAATTTTTTGTTCGCTAATTTCTCCCTTGCGAGCCTTATCAGCTTCAACAATGCCTTTATATTTGTATGTTGCTTTATAGTAATCAAGTATAGCCCGCTTTTGTTCTTTGCTAATATCATGATTTGCCATCAGTTCGGCTATTCTTGTAGGCACATCCCTATAGTTACCAAAGGCTATTGTGTTACGTATTTCTCCCCACGCATTTTGATTTCCGTTGAAAGCGGATAATCCTGCCTCGTCAGCATTAACCATTGCGTTTTTAGCTTGATGCTTTGGTGTTCTATAATTAGCCGTTTTGGCAACCGAAAACGCTCCGCCCATCACAGCTACGGAGCGCAATGTTTCCAGCATGTTTTCCGTGTTGAAAACGCCCGTCTCGGGGTCGGTGTCTAATGTTTGGTCGCCAACCATTATTGCATTCTCTACCCCTCCAACTAACTCTTCGGCAAATTCTTCAATAGTTCCATTCCAATTGGTGTTTTTCTCAAAATCTTTTACCACATTAGCCCACTTGGAAGAAGAAATATTGTCTATTAAGCCATACACTTTGTCCAATCTCAGATGTTGGCCGAACTTCGACATAGCCCCCTTTTCCAACAACGTTCCACCTGCCTTTAATAATGGACTAAAATATGCTCCAAACAATTCTGAATCGTTTTGGCTGAAAACATCACCGAACGATTTTAGAAACGCTGTTGTAGGTTTTTCTTTTTCTGTTCTTCCAGAATATACAAAATTTCCCTCACTGTCTCTGTTTATGTTCATCTGCCCAGCCGTTCGTGAGGCCGTCCCTGCCGCAACTCGCGAAAAACTCGTTGTGGTTGTTAATATGCCCGCGCCACCCGCATCGGCCAAAACTCTGCCGCCAAATCTCATTGCATTGCCTAACACCGCCTCTTTCCCAAAATGCTTCAACGCTTGTTTGCTAAATCGCTTTAGTGCGTATCTTGTCAACATACTCTGTGCGCTTCTTCCTAACTTTGAAGCGGGGTTTATAAAAAACTCTAACATAAAAGGAATAGCATCTGCCGTGACCTCACCAGCCTTAAACCACCCATTTGCCCCCGAATCAAAATACATCTGGGTAGCCATTTCTATTGCTTTGGCATCAAGCAACATTTTTTCCTCTTTAGTCAATTCTTCACCTGCGTCTGCCTTATTCAATGTAGCCATCAATTCAGTCGCGTCAATACCCTCCATCATTCCAAAGTCCCATGTTCTCGGGTCTCCCAACTTATCTAAACCACGTATAAACTTCGCAGCTCCCAAATCATGAACTCCGCCTTTGGTGTTCATTTCTCGCCACATTCTATCAGCATTTGCTAAAGCATTGTTAGCGGCATTGAGTTGTTTCCATCTTGAATCACCCAGTCTGCCATTTACCGTAATGCTGTTAAATGTGTGGACTAACGGACCGCCACCCATTGGACGGTCGCCCCAATTACTACTGATTGCCTCGTTGTCTAATTGGGTTCCTCTCGCGTTTAATTCTTTTCTTACATCATCACGCAAATTGTGCAATTGGTCTATCAACTGCTTTTCTTTTCTGTTTTCCGTCTCCTCTTTAACAGCCTGCTGAAAGTTTTTTGTCAGTTCGGGCAGGTTTTCCTCGCCGTACATCTCCACAGCCTTTTGTTTGAGCTGGTTTGCCAATTCCTCGCCCTGCTTTATCGGGTCGCTGGTCGTTGCCTTGGCTGTGTTGTAGGCCTCTTGTATGGCAGCTTGCACAGGGTCGGTCGGGGTTGTGGGGGTAGTTTTCTTCTGTACGGGTTTCATCCCTCCGCCTTGCACGTAGTCTTTGGCAATCTGCTGTATCATCTCCTTGGGGTCGGTGGTGCCGAACTGCTGTTGCGCCATCTGACGCAGCTTGTTCTCGTCCCGTGTGCCGAACTTCTTTTCGGCAAGGTCTAACAGCCCTTCCTTGCTCTGCTGCTCCACCGTCATTCTGGGCTTCGGCTGTGCCGTGGGTTGTGTCGTGGCTGTGGTCTGCTTTGCTGTCGGCTGTGGGGTAGGGGCGTTTAGTTTGTCCCCGATGATGTCGGACGTAAATTGTTCAAACGCCGGAAGGTCGTAGTTGTCCTCTATTAAGTTGTCGTACAGTTCACGACGCAAGTTATCATCTGCCATGTCGGATGTGAACTTGTCGTATGCCGGTAAGTCGTAGTTATCTTTTAAAAGGTTGTTATACAACTCTTTGCGTTTGCGTTCGTCTGTCATCTTTATGTTATTATTTGAATGAATAACCTATTTTCTTTGTAGCGGGTTGTTGTGTGTATGCCTGCTTCCCCGTGCCCTTGCCGTTTCCGCTGGCGTTGCTTCCGCTTGGCGTCTTGGTGGTTGTGGTTACCTTTTTTCTACCTCTTGCGTCGGTTTCCTCTTTGACAGTAGTGTAACCATCCTCTTTATTTTTGTAATACTCCGCCTGTGCGCTGTTTTTATCTGCGGCCGCATTTTGATTGCCTATATATGCCATCGCCTTCGCGTGGTTGTCATCAAACCCCATTGCGAGGTACTTCCCTCTCGTTACCTCATTTTCGTATTGCTGATGATACTTTGCGGCTAATTCGTAATTCTTTTGCTCTGCCGCCTCTCTCGCCCTTGCAAGTGCCTCGTTTGCTTTAATTCGGCTGTCCCGTAATGCGTTGTCGTTCTCGGCTTTTTGCAGTGCCTTTTGCTCGTTGAGGGCGATGGACTGCTCTTTGTATTCTTGGCTGGCGAGTGCATTTTTGCGGTTAAGCACCTTGTCGTAATAGTTCATCAGCAGGGCGCGGTCTTTGTCGTGGGCGGCTTTCAGTTTCTCGGCACGTTCACGGCTCTTGTCGCTCAAAGTGTATTTCGGTGCTGTGTAGGGTACATAATGGTTTGCCGTGTCGATGTCGTTCATCACACGGGCGAAATCTGTAATACCGTCTAACGTGGCTTGTAAGGCCTGCAGTCGTTCCTCTTTCCTGCGTTTGCCTTTCTGCTGGTCGAGTTCGGCCTGAATGTCGGCAAGTACCTTGTCGTACCCTGCCGCCTGTTTGGCGTATTTGTCGCTTATCTCCTGCCGACGTTTGAGGTAGGTGTCGGTGGTGGTAGGTGTAGGTGTTACAACGGTGTTTTTTTTGGTGTCGGTGGTGCCGTCGGTGTCGTTGGTATTTTCGTTGTTGCTCTCGTCCTCAATAGGAGTAAGTTCACTTACATAGTGGCTGCCGGGTGTACCGTTTTGTGGTACAGTCTGCTGGTTTTTCTTTTCTTCTTCGTCGTAGTATGACGAATTTTTGTTTGTTCCGGGCATAAATACTCCTTTCTATTGACTAACTTATAAACCTTTTGTCAAACTGCTCGTTCTCTTTTTCAATCTCCGACAATGATTTTTCTTTTTCTCCGTCGCTTCCGCTGTTGTCGTTATCATCAAAGGCTTTGGCGATGCTGTTCACGTCGATACCGCTCATCGCATTACCGGCACTCTGCAGGTTGCCCGCTCTGCCCATCTCTATGTTGCTCATAGTGTCGAGCTGTCCCAATTTGCCCGTCAAATACTTGTCTTGGATTGCGTCCTTGCGCTTGGCTCCGGCGGCGGCTATGTTGCTCACGATGTCGGCGTAAGTCTTGTTGTTGCGTTCTTTCTCGGCGGCCACACTCTCCTCCGTTCCGCCCATCACAGCCTGTCGGCCTTGTGCCGCCTTGTTGCGCTGCTTCATCATCTCAGCGGCGTATGTCAGTGCCGCCTGTGCGTCGGCTCGCTGTGTGGCATCCTCGTTGTAATTACGGTCGTACCAGTTCTGCAACTCGCGCTCCTTCTGATGCTGATATTGCATAGCCTTGTCGCCTGCCTTGCGTGCCTTTGCGTTGCTGTAGGCTTTCGTTCCTATGCTTGCGGCTGCGCTGATAAGGGCGGCGATAACCGCGGCTGGAATAGTCATCGTGTCCGCACCCTGCACAACTTCATACGTCCACCACGAGGGGCTGAAAACGTTTAACGTGACACCTGCCACAAGTAGAATAGTGGCTATAATACTGAATTTTTGCTGTGATTTCATTTCGTTTTTTGTTTAAATTTCGCAACTTATAATCGGTTTGCAAAAATATACAACTAATTTTGCACCGTTAATTTATCTTGCGAAATAATAATAATAATGGCTAAAAAAGGACGTAAACCGAACGATGGACGTGGCAAAACGGGTGGCCGACAAAAAGGCACTCCCAACAAAGACCATCCGTTGAAAACTATACTGCGCCAACACTCACAAAACTACTTCGATGTGTGTATTAGAGCCGAAGATGCCGAAGGGAAAAAAGATGAATGGAAAGCCGAACACGCTGGTTGTGTGTTCTCGCAATTCGAGCTGGATTTAATGGATATGAAGCCCTCTGACCGCTCAAAGGCGGAGTTGGAGTTACTTACCTATCACACACCGAAAATGTCCGCTATCTCGGCTGATATGGCCGTTAAGGATGCCAATTCTACATTTACCAATCGTCTTACTCGTCTTGCGAGCGGAGAGGATGTCTCTGCCCCGGATGAGGAATAAGGCAATTTCTATCTATTCTATTTTTAGAAATTCATTATGACTATATTCGCAACGATATATAACCGCACTTGTGATGCTGTTTGTTTGTTGCTACCCTTGCCGGATGATTGGATGAAAAGCAAGTGCTACGAGGCTTCGCTGGCAAAGACACTGTTGGTGCATTTGCTGACGTTACAAGGCTTTTCTCGGCGGATGATAGAGTATTATACCACTTTGAGTAAAAGCAGCGTCAAACAGTACGCAAACGGCTATGCGGAGAGGATAAAAACGGACAGGACGTTGCGGATATTGGAGTATGAGGCGAGGAAAGAGCTGGGGCTATAATACAAATTAACCCTCGTCTGTGATTTGGTAGGGTTTCGGCTGTGGCTGATGTAGTTCTTCGGTCTCGATGTCCACCGCTACCTTGTCGCCGACGAGCTTTATAAATTCCTCGTTGGCTGTAAGTGTGTCGATTGCCTCTTTGCGAGTTTCGGCGAGGACACAGGCTTGTATCTCATTGCCGTCGGAGAGTTGGAGGGTGATTAGAAAGGGTTTCAATTTGTTATTATATATATAGTATAATCGGTTACTATTTTATTTTAACCGCTCACGGGGCGGAGACAAAGGAAATTAAGCTATAGTTTAATCGGGTTTCTTTTCGTCGCCCACGGCTTTAATATATAGTTCTATTTTTCCGCCGCAATGAGGGCAACGGGCAAATGGGGTGTGCAGCACTTCCGGCTGTTCGCTTTCGTCACGCAGTAGTTCGTACAACGACACGCCAAGTCCGTTGGCTATTTTGTCGATAGTCTTTATTGCCGGGTTGCTGTCGGGACGTAAGGACACGTTAAGCGCAACTTCGCTGATGTCGATTTTCTTTGCAAGTTCTTTTTGTGTAATTCCTTGTAACTTGCACAATGCTTTTACTTTAGCTCTTAAATCTACCATAATCTACTTTAATTTTGTTTTGCAAAGATACAACTTTTATTGTAATTTTGCAAATTTTCTTTGCAAAAACCTTTAATTTTATACTTTTATTGCAATTTTCTAATGTTAAATTACAAATAATCGTAATTTATAACACTCTTATTTTGTTTTACTTATAATTTTATAATGTTAAACTTTAATTTTAAACGAAATATTATTTTGTCGGATTAAAAATAAATCGTAATTTTGCAGTGTTGAATTAAAACAGAGTTTAATTTTTAAAAAAATAATAGATATGACACACGAAGAATTGAAAAACAAAACTTGGGTACGCAGAGCCAGCGGCTACAACTGCTACTATGTAGAAATGATGTATCAAGGTCAGATTTGGTCTTGCAAGTCGAACAACTCCCTCGCTTGGGACTGCTTGGAGGAGAAAGGGTATTACACCCCGAAGCAGGCTTTGATGGCTTTTCGAGACGAGTGTATGCAGAAAAATCATATAGGTAAATACGAATATTGAATAATAACCCCCCAAAAAAACATTAAGACAATGGCACAATACACTAAAGAAGTAGAATTTGAGTTTGGCGGTTTCCGCTTCACTCCCAAAGGACAATTCAAAGATTACGGCATTAAAGAGAACAAAGACGAGTTTAAGAATATCGCAACTCGCCTCGACTACTCGCACGTCATAACACCGGCCAACTACGAACACAGCGAATTTTACAAGGCCGCTGGCAATATCTCAGATGATTTATTTGTGGCCTCGGATGGTCGCCTTTATTGCCCGACTGACAAAAATTTAGTTTGCTTCAGACAAGATTATAAACAATAAAAATAATAGTAACAATATAAAAAACATTAAGACAATGAAACGTATAGTAATTATCGGAGCCATGATTGCGGCGATGTTCGCAACGGCTCAAGCACAGGACACAAAAAAAACTTTCACCGTTGAGGGCAACACCTACCACGCTGTGAAGGCACAACGCAACACCGGCAGGCAGGACACCACCGTTACGGCCTACACCTACGAGGTGAAAGGCACGGAGTACCCCATCGTGCTGTCGAAAAACGGCAGTGCATTTGTAGGCCGCACAAGCAAAAAGACGGGCAAATACTACCGACAGTACTTGGGCGAGGAGATTAGCCGCGACATCTGCAACAAGATGGGCAGAGAATACAAGGGTAAATCAAAATCAACTAAATAAAGGAGGGCAGGACGATGAGACAGAACCACGTTTTAAAACTGAAAGCACAATATCCCGAACATTTGTTTTTGCTCCAGCTTGGCGACAGATATTTCGCCAAAGGCGAGGACGCTGTAAAGGTGGAGCAGGCCGCAGGTGATAGGAAACTCGGCTATTACAAGCAGTCGGTTTATTTCGCCCAGTACGCACTCCGGGACATTGTGGAAAGACTTGTCCGCAAGGGTAACAAAGTAGCAATAGTAACACCATTATAAAATAGATATAGTTATGACAAAACAAGAATTTGAAAAAATGTCGGCAATGGCCGTAACCGAGAAAGAATTTGAGTGGATAAACGACATGTTTTTCCTCACCGACAACACCGTAGGCGAAGAAGATTTTTGCCAGCAGTTCGCCCGCCTCAATCTGATTAACTTCGTCCGCGCGACGATACAATCCTTCGAGAGCTCGTTGCATTACGAGAAAGAGGTGGAACACCTGAACGCAAAACTGCGCATGATTAAAGCAATGTTCTGAACGAAACGGGCGGGGGTAGCTCCCCGCCTCTTTAAACACGTCTGAAAAATGAATAAGTATCGTTATCAAGTTTACAACTACGACAAGCCCGCCGTGTGGTACACCGTTGATTGCAAGGTGGTGGGACAGACGGACAAGTCGTACAAGATAAAGCTCCTTGCACACGGAGTAAGAGGCCGCAAGTTCGGCGATGAGATATGGGTGCAGAAGAAATTCGTGAGCGTACCCGACATCCCTCCCCGGGTGGACTGCTCGGGTGCTTGGTGGCACGACTGAACGACAAGGCGGTTTTACGACCGCCTTTTTTTATGCAAAAAAGCCGAACGTTCCACTACGTCCGGCTTAATAATAACATTAAAAACACTAAAATTATGGAAGAAAAAAATTGCTATCTCAGCTTGTCGGTGTGCCTTGCCTTTGCCTCTATGCTCGCCCCGTGCAGCGAATGCTCCGCCGTGAGGTTGGTGATGGCGGCGATGCGGAAATACTTGTAGCCCGTGCCGTGGATGTGCCGCAGGAAGTTGTCGGTGCTGGAGCCTACAAGGTGCCAGTTGATGAGGTCGCGGGAGCCGTACAGCACCGTGGCCACCTCGCCACGGGCGAAGAAACCTCGCTGAATGAGGGTCTTAATCTCTTTCAGCGTGTCGGACGCGCCGAGCTTTATCGGACGTGTTACCATTAGGCCGGTCTTGGGCGCGGTGTTTTCGACACCATTAAACGACACGACTGCCAGAGTGTTTGATTTGTCGTTTGGCATCGACACCGCCAAAGTGTCGGGATATGTTGTAACCGAGTATTGAAAATAACTCTGAATCGTACCCCATTTTTTCGATTTCATCGAATACAAATAACTGTAGGGAAATATAACACCATTCTTGTCAGTACTAAATATCAAGATATGTTTGTGTCTATAGTTGTACAGCATTTTGCTTCTTGTTACAAAATCGGGAAATGGTACCATGTTTACAAAATTAGTCGCTCCACTGCCGCTATGTTGTAACATATCGCAAATCACATCGAATTTTGGATAGTTGGATGCCAAAAACGCCTTATCTGTGTTGATTGTGTCGGTTATACTTTGTGTGCTGCTGCCCGACAAAAGCATTATACCGTTGGCTGTGCCGAATAATACAGCTTGGTCTATTGGTAAAACACAATCGGGATTTACAAGTATATCGCGCGAAACAGGATGACACGACGAATATGTGCCTGTTGATGAAACCGCCAGTGCCCAAACACCATCGGTGCTGAAAACATACAATGGAAATTGTCCGAATTGTCCCTGCGACAACGCCGTGGTTGCGGAGCATACACTCATAATTGACCCCACACCAACGGTTGTAATACCTAAAACGGGAAAATACATTGGATTTTCAACCTCGGACACATATATTTTATTTGTCCGTTTATAACTCTTGTCAGTGCTTGCTGCCGGTTCCTCGCTTATTGTAATACATGTCTGTTCGGCGAAGTTGCTAAAATAATATGCACCGTTGAGAAGGCCGTGAGGTTTGAGCGGCAATTCCACTTTCACAATATCATTGCCATTTGTGCCGACAAACTCGGCTTTATATGCGTCTTTGTCGGGATAATAGAAAAATGGAATCTTGCACCCTGTGCCAGTCCATGTGTCCATGCCCATGACGCTTTTTTGCTCCTCGACAATGATAGTGCCTTTGTCTTTCTTTACATAAACAAATATTTTGTCCGCTACAAATGCGGATGTTGTATCGTCTTGAAAAACATAGTCAGGCGTTCCTTGTGTGGTTTCGGATGTTTCAAAAACTTTGTCCAACTGGCTTGCGCCATAATAACCATCCATTAGCTGTGAACTAATATTGTATAGATGCATGCGACTATTATATACGTGTCCGCCTTTGGCAGCAATGGTATTGTGGCTGTCGTAGTCATCTGGCAAGGTTGTCCTTGTTGTCAAAGAACTTAAAATACCTTTTTCTATCTCTATTTTTTTGAAAGATTGCTGTTGAGTTGGTACATATTCCGCGAGTTCTTCGAGTGTAAAACTTTTTACCAAATAGAAAGGTGGTATATCCTCTATATCTTTTGTAAAGTCGCGAGGGGGAAGCTCTACTATGTTGTTTGGTAAATTGTAGCCTGTTTTAGTTTTATACGTTACCAAAGTGTCACGCATACCGTAGCCAGTTAGCAAATCATACAAGCCGGGGCGGAGTTGATAATTACCCGCAACATTCAACTGCGAATATAAACCTTTTGATTGCAGATTTTGGCGCGTTATATATCGCTCTATCGTGCCACTTTGGTTGTAGGTGTACATAGGGGATGTGACAAAGATGTCAACAGAATATATTATTTCTTTGTATGAGAGCAAATTTACAGGAAGCTCCGCTTTCATCCATATATCTCCAACAATTAAATAAATATAATCCCTTTCGGAACATATGCCGTAGTCAAAGCCTGTGTTTGCGTTTGCTGAACGACTATTTAGACTGTTAAAGACAAGTGGGTTCATGCCAGTCGCGGGCAACATCAGTACTGGTGCGCTATGGGCGACATAAGAGCCATCAAATAGTCGAAAAGCATATCGCAGAAAGAAAGGTTGATAAAATCTGCTTTCATTAACTGCTTTTTTTACGACAAAATCATTTACTGCTCCCATCAACTTGTCTGTAAATGATTTTCTCATCGAGGAATCGTCCAAAAAATCGTTGGAATCTATTATTGTTGGAGAGGTTGAGCCGAAACCATTTATTGGGGTTGTCCATGAAAGATTTATACCTTCGCTTGTATTTTCAACATCGCACCTTAAACCAAATGTGAGTTTTATATCAGGCCAACCCTGCGGTATGGCTTTGTAGTTGCTCTGGTCACCGTCCCATAATAAGTAAATGGTATATCCAGTGTATAAGCAAACCAACATATTGCCGAAAGGTATTATGTCGGTCAAGTTCTCGCTTGTAAGGTTGCTTATTGTTTGGCTTACTGTAAGGTCTGCTTCGTCAAGAAAAGAAACAATTTTTGAAGCATTGTTATCGTTGGCTAAAATATAGTGTGTAAAGTTGGCTGTTTTGTGGATACATAATAGGCGTTCAGTCTTGCCGATTCTAAATATTTCTTTCGGCTCTGGTATAGGCTTCAACGCCCCGTCCTCGTGGATGAGGTTGAGGCTCACCTCCAAATCGCCGTCGGGTGCGCTGTAGTCGTCGGGGATGGCTGTCTGCCCGTTGTATTTAACTTCCTGTACCATGCTGTGCGGTTTTAGACGTGCAAAGATACGCAACAAAAACCACAGTACATTGTTATGTTGCGAAAAGAAACGACAGCTTTTCATTGTAGATAGTTTTCGATTTCGGTCTTGAACTGGATAAAGTCCCGGACAACCACGTACTTGTTGGGTGCCTGTTCGGTGGCTTGTTGCCATTGCTTTTGGCTGTCGCTCTGCCGTCCTTTGTCCGTTTTCATCTCTATGCACAGGCAGCCGTAGCCGTGGCGCGGGAGCAGCAGGAGCAGGTCGGCCACTCCCGCCAGCATACCCTCGGCTTTCAATATCCTGCCTTGCGTGGCACTTGTACGCACTCCGTTTGGCACCGCTATTAGCAGCTGGGCGTGTTGTGGGTACTGGTAGCGAAACCACCGGACGCAGGCTTGTTGCAGGTGGCTTTCTTCGTGTCTCATTTTTTTTCTCCTTTTATCTCTAACCAGCTAATAGGTATTGTAGCTATTAACCGATTACACCCATTTGTTATCATTCTGCTTTCTTGTGCTTCTTCAGGGGTGTCATAAACCACTTCATCTATTATTCTTCTTTCGCCTGCACGGAATATTACATTTATCCAACCTGAACACTTGACTTGTTGGAGGTACAAGTCATAAACATCGTGTTTGTTTTTGCCCTCGGCGGTAAACCTTTCAACGATGTCTATGTTTTTGCTGTGTATCACTCCAACAATAGGGTCGCAGCCCCGCAGGTCATACTCCAATATCTTTACAGGCGCACCTTCCTTTGTTACTACTTCGGCGCCGGCCTTTGCTGCCTCTATATCGAAAGGCATTAGTCCAACAATTTCCTGTTTCATTTCTTTGAAAAATAGTTTTTTAGTCATTGATTTGCGTTTGGATGGTCTAATATTCGAGGTTTTTAGTTGTTATCGCTCTTTGGTCTTATCGTTGTCGGGCGACCTCGGTAGTTGTAGATTTTCTTCTCGAAGCCCTCACGTCGCAACAGGCTCGTGAGTATCGCCATATCGCCCTTTGCGGTGTTCTCGAACGCCACGGGAGCCACCACGGGATAAACTTTTTTCCCGTTCCAATAAAGCAACCCCCACTTGTCGGGTAATTCTTCTTTGGTGATAACGCCTTCGGGACACAGATACCATCTATATTTTCCTGCCTGCATACCCATTTCGGCACTCTCGTCGCCCCTGCACCACTTTCTCTTGTCGGCGAGGAAGTCGGCGTGGGAGGTCTTCACCTCAATCACGACGCTGTCGCCGAAACTCCCCAACCCCCATACGTCGGTCTGCTCGCTTTCCCACGTGCATAACTCCACGGCTACGTAGTCGCATTTTATACACCTCCCGCAAGCCTCCGTCCTATAACAAGGCTTTTCAGGGCATTTGTTGAAGTCGTGCTTCCGGCGGTGAAGCCATTTCGCCCCCTCACAACAAAGGGTGTAGTGTAATGAATTTGTCTTACTCATCTCTTATCTCCGTAAGTGTGTACTGTTATTATCTCCGTTGTGGTTTTCACCAACTCCACCCGAAAGGGGCGTGTGAGCTGCGGTTTCATTTTCTCCACGTCTGCCGTGAGGTCGGCGGTCTTGGCGAGTTCGTTCTGCGCTACAAGTGTGTCGCCGACGTAGTATTTTGCTATAATTTGTGTCATATCATCCTAATTTATGGTTATAATCTTTAAAATCTGGGCATTTGGCAAAGATAATGCGGTTGTTGCACCACCTCGCAAGGTGTCTGTATTGCTTTGCGCAGTGCTTCTTGTCGTATATCATCACATAAGCCCAATAGCCCATATCTCGCAAGGTATAGATACGCTCCAAGTCCTGCTCAAAGGTTGTGTCGTAGTTCACAAGTGTATATACTATTGCGATGTGTGTATGGGGTTTTTTGCGTGCAAAGGTGGCGTAGATCTGCAATCCCTGCAATACTTTGTCCTTGTCGGGGTATCTGTCCCATGCGAAGTGTATCTCCTTTATTTTGATTTCTCCCAATAGTCGAGCTGTGTCGGGTGTCATCAGTCGGGCGTCCAGTCCTTGGTTGAAGTCCACGTTTGCCTTGCTCTCTATCAGTTGTAGCAGTAAGTCCTCACGCTCGTTGCAGGCGAGGATGTTTGGGTCGTTGAGTACAATGTTGCGTTGTCCATTCCAGAACTCTCTCAGTTCGGCAACTTTGACGCTTTTTTTGCCCTCTTTTTTCCCGACAATGCAGAAGTCGCACCCTCTCGGACAGCCACGTGTAAGAAAGCCGTAGGCGGTGTTCTTAATGTCGTATAGCGTATAGTCGGGCATTATATGTTCGATGTAGTCGGGCAAAGGCTTGTCATCGTGTTGTCGGTAGGTATCACCACCTGCTCCGTGCAATGCGTAGCCCGTGCCACCTTTCACCACCTCGTCGGCGTTTACGTAATATTGATAGTCGGGCGTGAAGTCAAACACCTTGCTCATATAGACCCTGTCGTATTGCCCACCGAAAACGCTGTACCATTCCACATTGTCGCCCTGCGTCTTGTGGTAGGCACTCAACTTCATCAGTGCGAGGTTGGGGTAGTTGTGTCCATCAACGTCTATCAGTCCGATTTTCATATCAAAATAGTTTTAGTTGTTTTCTTTTATAAACAAAATCCAATGCGTTTTGTTTAGTTTGCCGACACGATGGCCAAGGATGGGCTTCTGGTCGGTAAGTGCAAGTATCTTGCTGACGGGTATGTCGGTTTCGTTCCACTTGAAAATAAGGAAGCCGCCATCTTTAAGAACTCTGAAACATTCAGCAAAACCGAGACGTAGCGTCTCTTGCCAGTCGGTTTGTCCCCAAGCACCATATTTGATGTGTTGCCATCCTGTTGGTTTTGCCTTTGGATTTAAACTTTCATAGATGTCAGCGAACTTACTTCTGCCAACATTGCGCAATAGATGCGGTGGGTCAAATATGACAAGCGAGAATGAACCATCAGCGAATTGCATCGAGCGAAAATCACCGACAACATCTGGCTTAATCTCAAACTTTCGGCCGTCGCATAGTGTTGTCTCCACCTCCCGTATATCTTGAAATAATATACGGGGGTCATTTTTGTCGAAGTAGAACATCTTGCCGCCGCAGCAGGCATCCAATATCGTTTTATTTTTATCCATTTAAATAATCAGTGTTTCTTGTTGAGTTCGCTATAATATTTGTAAATCATTATTCCGGTAAAAGCACCCGTGATTTCACAAGCGATTGCGAATAGAAATCCTAAAATAATATCACTCATTTTTTCCGTTTTTTAATTCTTTTATTTGAATTAGTGGACCACCCTCTTTGCAGGTGAGCGTTTCACTGCGATACACGTTCCAGTCGTTGTCTTTCTGCTGACAAGCAAAGAAGTGTAAAATCTCTCTGTAAATCGGGTAGGTCTGTGCGATGAATTGTCTTTGCCATTTGTTAGGGCAATTTCCGCCACTCCAACCATAAGCAGCGTTCCAAGGCAGTTCGGGAGTTACAAGCGGTTTGACCTCTTGCAGTTTCTCATAAACCTCTTTGTAGTTGTCGAGGCGTGATGTGATATTGTGCATATCGACCTGTCCGCTCATAAATCTGTGGCAGTCCTCTACGCACTCTGCAATAAGTCGCAATTGTTGTTCGGTTAGTGTTACTTGGTATTTTTTCATTTTTCACCTCCCTCCATTGCTTTTTTGAAATCATATACAAGTTCGTCTTTGTCCACCCTGCATCGCTCCCAATCATACCAGTCCAAGTAATCGTTGGCGTTATCTTTCAACCACTCGCACGCCTTCTCAATCAGTGCTTGCTTTTCGGCTTTAAATTGCTCGTCTTTCCACTCTGCCATTTGTCTAACATCCGCAATTAAAAAAGATAGACTGCAAGATTGACAAAGTTTATTGCAACACGGATTTCCTTTGCCGCATATTTCCTTTGCTTTTTCTTCGTTACTTTTAGTGTAGTCGGTAGGTTTTCCCTCGTATAACTCACCATTTTCGCAAGCGACACACCCTTTGTCGTTGGTGCAAGTGTCGCAGTTGTCACTTTGCTCGTCGAGGGTGGCGATGAAGTGTTGCAATTCATTAAGTAAAAATTGTTTACACTCGTTATAACTCGCAGTTAAAAATGGTTCATTTTTCCGTCTTTCAATCTCGGCTTTAATTGCCTCTAATTTTTGTGTGTCAGTCACAATTATTCCTCCTTTTGGTTAGTTTCCTTTAATTTGTTATTACTCTGTTACTTCGACAAATTCACCGTCTTTCACGGTGTACCAAGTGTCGGCCTTGATAACCTTGCCATCGACAATGGCGGATTTCCATTCCTTAATGTTGTAATCATTGTCATTTTCTATCGCACAAACTAATAAGCTACCCAAACCGCCTTTGACTTTAACACCGTTGCCACGGGCAACTGCTACGCCATTTTCTCCAACAGCGGATTGTCCACGGCTAACTACTGACGAACTATTACCGCCCGATACTGACGAACAATAACCGCCCGATACTGACGAATATTCACCGCCCGATACTGACGAATATTCACCGCCCGATACTGACGAACTATTACCGCCCGATACTGACGAACTATCACCGCCCGATACTGACGAATATTCACCGCCCGATACTGACGAACTATTACCGCCCTCTTTTTTTTCTTTGCAATGTTTTTTCACCCACTCGATATGGGCTTTGACAATACCGGGGATGCCGATTTCAGCACCCACAGTCAATTGTGAACAGCATATTTTGTCGCCATCGCTTTTTATTTCCCCGTCTGCCTCCACCTCGCAATATCTCGATGGCTTGCCGTCTGTTGCAGGGTGATAATAGGAGAACACCGAAAGAGGCGATTGGCCTTCCGCTATTGCGTGGAAGCCGTTTTCGCACAATTCGATGTTTTCGTCTGTTGTGTAGGTCTCACCGACCTTGTACTGGAACCCACGACATTGCAGGTTGCCGTCAAATCCTTTATATGTCTTTATTTTGCTCATTTTATTTATTATTTTATTTATCCGTACTTCTTTCTATTTCCCTTTCGGGCAGATAAAACCTGCCCGACTTGTATAAAGTCCACGTGGCTTTATTTAGGTCGCCGCAAATCTCCACGGCTTGTGCAACAACCTCGTCCAAGTTGTCCGCAGTAAAGTTATAGAGCCTTCCCTTTGCCGTCCAGACTGCAAGGCGATAAGTGCAGGCGAAAAACGCCTTGATTTTGTCCTTGATTTGCTTTGTAATCATAGTTTTATTTATTATTTATATTTATTGCTTCTGCTAACGCCTCGCATAATGCTATGCTCATATTAACTTCCACGGCGTTGCCGATGAACTTCTTTTGGTCGGCCTGACTGCCTTTGAGGATGTAATTGTCAGGGAAGCCCATTATCCTTTTCAACTCCTGAATATTGAGCATCCGCATCTTAATGTCAATGATTCCGTATGCGGCCATGAATTCCTTAATCTTGACCGTCATAGGGCTGTCAGTCTCGTAAACCTCAATCCCCAAGCCACCCTCGGCGGTAATCAGGTAGGGCGGCATCTTATCCATGCGGGCAATCAGGGTGAATGCAGGTTTGTCCACGCTGCCGCCAGCCGACTGAAATTGCGGGTTCATCAGGTAATGCCACTTGTGGTTTGCCGTCACCGTGGGCGATGGTTTATCAAGCGAGCTGCCAATATTGTTGAAGTTGGTACTCATCAACCATTGAGGGGAAACAAGAATGTGTTTCGGGTTTGTGGTCACAGCTCCAGCGGGCGCATCCACCGACATAGGCGTGCCATTCCCGTACTGCATATCGAGGAATTGTGGGGTTATCATGGCAAAGCGGTCTTTGGTCGGAATGGTCGGGCACGGGTCATCGACTGAATGCTGGTTGCCGTTCCCGTAATACGAATCAATGAACTTGGCCGACACCAAGGCGTGATGGTCGATGGTGGTCAGGGTTCCCGCTGGTTTGTCAATCGAAATGTTCTTTCCGGCTGGAGCGCCGCCAAACTGCTTTGATAAGTACTGCACCTTAACCAAGCCGAGGCGGTTCTGCACGGCCACGGTGGGGCAGGGTTCATCAATCGAAGAGGCGTTGTGGTGGCCGTCCTTATTCACCGAGTTGTATTTCAAAATCCATGCGTCATATTGCTGTTTGCCACCTGCAACGAACTTCACCAACCCCGCGAAAATCCTCTCCAAGGTCTTTTCACAAAGGGGCTTTTCTCTGACGAAAATACTCACGCCTTCGTCCTGCAAGTCCAGCACCTCGCGCACGGGTTTCCATTTCTTGTATAATTGGAAAAGGCCACCGTCATTATTCCCGTTTTTCGAATAGGTCTGCATGGGGAAGGCAATGGGTAGCCCATCCTTGGCAAACTGACCGAAAAACCGCTTACGGCTCGTATATGCCCCGAAATCGGCGGCATTCAGGAGCCTGAAATCGTAGTGGTAGCCACGACTGATGACCTCGTTGCACCATTTCACGTAGCAACGGCCTTTGTCCTTACTTACGGGGTGGCCGTTTTCGTCAAGGTCGCCCCAGCTCATAAATTCCTCCACATTCTCAATCTGAATGTAAGAGGGCTTGATTGCATCTATGTACCTGAATAGATGCTCCGCGAGGGTGCGGCTGTCACCGTCACGGGGTTGGCCTCCCTTGGCCTTTGAAAAGTTGGTACACTCCAAACTCGCCCACAGCACGACCAAAGCGTCAGGGTACTTTTTGCGGCACCCGTCAAGATGGCTGATTAGCGGGTCGAGGTTCAGCGTCCTGATGTCCTCGGTGAAGTGCATCGTTTCAGGGTGGTTGGCGGCGTGGCTCGCTATGGCGTTGGGGTCGTGGTTCACACAGGCAATTACCTTTGCACACTTCTTGCCGTGGAGCCTTGCGCGTTCAACCCCTGTGGTTGTTCCTCCGGCACCACAGAATAGGTCGATATATAACAGTTCCTTGATTTTATTCATCGGTTTATTCATAGTTCATTTTGTTTCGGTATTTGGGTTAGTTATTTGTAAATAAATCTTTTCAATCTCGGTGCGTTCGGTTTCCGGTTTAGCCAAAATCTCGGCCAGCATCTCGTCCTTTTTTGCCTGCACTTTGTTTTTCGGCTGTTCCGGTTTTTCATACACGGGAAAGGTGTAGTGCTTTTGCTGAACGCCGTACTGCTGTTTGTCGCGCAGGACGTTTTGCTCGTAGGCGGTGTTTTGCAGTTCGTCGGCGTACTCGTCTATCCAGCGCAGCACCTTGGCGGCGGTCAGTTTTTCGTACAGTTCGCCGTATTTGCCCGTCATGGCGTTGCGACTTATTACGGCGATGTCGGCGAAGGTGAGCATACAGCCGTATTTGGCTTCGATTTCGTCCACGATTAGCTCTATCTCGCCCTCCGTCAGCTTCTCCTTGCATTTTATGTCGGCATCGAGTTTCAGCAGCGCAAGGCGTATAAATCCGTTGTAGCGTTTAGCGTCGGCGCGTTTCATGGCGTTGAGGCAAGGGCGTTCTTCCATCGGCAGTGCCAGCACGTCCTTTATGGTGCGGACAGGCGCGGAGAACTCGAAAGGGTTACTCTTGCATAGAATCGACAATGCGTTGCATGTAGTCTGTTTTGTCGGTAGTGTTTCCATTGTTTTTTTTGTTGATTATCCGTATGTAGAGTTGATTAAATTCCTTGTTGAGCAAGTGCAGGCCCCATTTGTTTTTAAGAAAATCGTCGGCGGCGTTGTACATGGCATCGAGCAGTCGTTCCGTGAAAGCGCGAAAATTACCGGGGGTGGGAGTGATATTGTTCTGCGGCTCTCGCATTTTCGCCAAAATAAAATCCCTCACAGCCATGCTGTCCTCGGTTTGCGTGGCCCACTGTGGCATATATTCCGTTCCCATTTTTTTAAAAAAATTTTCTTTGAAAGTCTCTAAGAGAATAACCCTTAGATTTTCTTTTGAATTTTCGTTTTCTTTTTCAGGGGCGGCGGCTTCCTCGTGCGTGCGCGCACGCGTTATATTGTTCCCGTTGTTATTATTGTTTATATTGTTATTATTGTTATAATTGTTGTTATGTTTGTTATCCGTTTGTTGCTCGTTTGTTATTTGTTTGTTATCCGTTTGTTGCTCGTTTGTTATTTGTTTGTTATCCGTTTGTTGTTCGTTTGTTATTTGTTTGTTACCCGTTTGTTGCTCGTTGTCTTTTTTGTCTTGATAAAAAGCGTAGTTACAAATAGTTATATGTGTATTTTGGTTTGTTGTTTTTATGTTAATTTCGCCAGTCTCTTGGAGTTTGGCAAGCGATGTGCGTACCTGTTGGAGTGAGAGTTTGGTTTGTTGTTTGATATTTGCAAGGGTGGTTATGAAGCTGCCGCGCTCGATAACTTTGCCCTGCCATTTCCTATCTTCGTGGTTGGCCATGAGCAGGCAATAAATAAACAAGCGAAATGTGTTCTGGTCGCTCCACCATTCCCAGTTAAGAATACTGCGGTGCAGGCAAATCCATCCTTTGTTGTTGCTTTCCATATTATTTTCTTCTAAAAGTTGAGCATTCACGTTCTTTGTCGGCAAATTGTTTCACGGGGCTGTCGGGGTGCTGTCCCTGACTGCATACGCCCAAAAAATAAACACCCGTGGCGATGTTTTGGTTTATACCCTCGGTGTCGCGGTGGAAGTACCGGCAGTCGGCACAGCGCACTTTTGGCTGTTGTTGTGGCTTGGCTTGTTTTGCTTTCATTGGTCGAATAGTTTTAGTTGGTTGGGATCGTCGGCCACTGGTGCGTCCTCGGTCTTGGAGAGGTTGTAGAAGTTGCGCAGGTGCGCCAACGCCCAGCCCATTTCTTTGAGTGCAAGACGCATTTCCTCCGCCTGTGCAGGTGTAAGTTCCACTTTCTCGTTCATTGCCTTGCCCTCCAGTCTTTGTCGGGGTCGGGAATATCTATACCAAGGTACTCGTCGGCGTAGGCCCTAAGCATCTCGCAATACTCACTAAATTCGAGCGTTGTCATTGCGGCTGTGCTTTCGCCTATTTCCACCACCTCGCCGGTGTGTTTGTTTATGCACTGGCGTTTTGCGAAAAGTTCCTTGAAGAAATCATGCACCTCGTCGGTGGTTACGAACTCCCAGCCCTCGTTCTGCAAGCCTTGCAGCAGCAGGGGGTATATGCAGCCCCACAGCCATGCGTTCTGGTCGAGTGTGCGGCCGTCGCGCACCTTATGAACCTCTATGCGGTAGGTGCCGTCAGGGGCGTTGTCGAAAAAGCCTTGCAGGGCTTCGAGGCTGTAACTGCCCTTTTCCTTCGTTATTATTGTGGTATTCATATTGTTTTATTTCGTGTAATGAGTTTCTTAATCGTTTTTATTCGGCGAGAGGGGCGGATTCGAACCGCCTAACGGGGGTTTATCGACCTTTTTTGCGCATATCCCTTTTCGCGCCTATCCTCTCGCGCCGCTTCGTGCTTATTAGCCTTGGTCGGCTATGGTACACCAGATTTTATCCTTTTCCAGTCGGATTGTAGTTTGGTTTGGCGAGCCTCCTGTCGCAGGGGGGAGAGTTGAACTCCCTAATGGCCAAATTTTCGGAATGCTCCACCGTGTCCTAAGCTTTTTAATTCCTTAACGGTGTGGATGAACTATCTTCTTGCGGCCTATCCGATTAACCGCCTATCCCTGCGATATGGGGTGCGGGTAAAGTGTCGCAATATTTGAAAAACGATATGTAGAAAAAAAGTGGATAAAACCCGCACCCAGCTACTGAATGGAAGAACTCAACCCTTTGCATCCGTGGGGTTTGACACGGGGTCTTGTCTTATTTCAAAAGAAACGTCCTGCTACCTGCCGAAACCTTGCTGCAATTGGCATATATTTCGGGATATTCGGCTTTCAGTTTTTTGCTGTCCACGCTGGTACGTCCGGCTGTGGTCTTGAAGGTGGCAAGCACTTTGCCGTCCGGGGACACCATCGCTTCTTCGTCGGTAAACTGGCTTTTGATTTTGTCCGAAAGTTGTTCGATTTCTTCTTCCAGCTCTTTTTTGGTCTGCTTGATTTCCTTGAGCTGTTCCAAGTCCTTAATAGTTTCCGCATTGGCAGTGATAGTCTTGCCTTGTATGCTGTTGGGGTAGAGAGCCACAACGTCGGAGGCGTTCACCGGAGCGGGATTGTTGCCGTCCAATATGCAGTTCTGCCAAAACTCGCGGCACACCTCGACGGCTGCGTTAAAGATTTCTTCGTTAAATTCAAACCTGCGGTAGCCGAAGCCGTCGGCGGACGTTAGCACGTCCCAAGCGATGTAACCCTCTTTGAAACCGCTAATTCCTAATTGCACCTGCAACTGGAAAATCCACGACACGGGCAGGTCCTCGGGGTCTATGGGGCGGCGTGTGGTCTTGCATTCGAGAATACCCTTGTTGGCCTCGGCGTTCTTGCCGTGCTTCATGCCGTTTTCATCAATCCAATAAGTGCGGTCGGGCGAAGCATGCATAAATGGAATATCCTCGCGGCGCAGCAGGTATTCGGCACTGCTGGACTTTATTATCTGTTTGCCGGTCTGCCATGCAAAGAGGTCGGCAACACCCTGCTCATACGCATGGCCGCGCATCATAGCCAAACTTTGGCTGAAATCAAACTCGCCGTTTCTCTCTGCTCTAATACGTTGTGCCAGTTCATAGGGAGTTGTAAAGTGGTTTTCGCCTATCAGAATACCCACGGCACTTGCGCCTATGGAGTTTGCGCGTTCCTTGCGCCACTCCTCGTTGGTTTTGAAGGTGAGTTTTACGGTTTTCATTGTTCACCTCCTTCTTCTTCGTTCACTTCCACATTGTTCATCATTTCGTCAAGCTGTTCGTCGCTCATCTTGGAAATGTCTATCTGCTGGGGTTGTTCCGTTTGCTGTGGTTGTTCGTGTTCCACGGGGTTGGTCTGCTGTACCTCGGGGGCTTGTTCCTGCACCATGCCTTTGCGTTTGTTAAGGATAGCCTTTGCGCGTTCGGCGGCGGTGGTGGGCTGTGCCTCGGGCTTTTCGGTCTTAACCACCTGCGGAAACTCGTCCTGCACGTTGATAGCACCGTCTTTGAGGGCATTGCCTATACCCACAAGGCTGACAAGCATGTCCGATGTGATTTCGCCCACATTGCTAATCTTCATTTTTTCGCAAATCATTTCGGCTGTTACACCGTATTTGGCGAAAGCCTTTACCACTTTCTGCACACGGTCGCGCAGGTCGTTCTTGGCGGCGCCCTTCACATATTCCTTGCACATTTCGACGAGCTTGTTGATGTATGCTTTCGGCACGACGTTGTATATGGCGTTGCGACGTGCCACCGACGAGGCGGCGTTGATAGTCATTACCTGCATGTCGGGCGAATAAGTCTTGCCGTATTTGGTTACTATGCTACGCACCTGCTGCTGGCAGCTGGCCACGTTGCTTTCGAGGTCGTGGGCCACTGCCTCTACTGTTACCATACGTCCGTCGTTAGCCACAACACGGGTTGCGAAACGCAGGTTGCCCCAACAGGTGGCGGCTATCTCCGCAAGGCGTATGCTCGGCCCCTCAATTATTGTGCCTTGGCGTTCGAGGTGGTAGAAGCAATCGGCGGCTGTTTCTTCGTCCATAAGGGCAAGGACTTTCATGTTTTCAAGACTTTGTTTTACGTTGCGCGGAAACTTGTGCGCTGTGGCAATTTGCTGGTCTATTTCGGCGGCTGTTACCGCTTGCAGGCTCTCGGCACTGCTAATAATTGAAATTTGGTTGGTGTTTTGTTCTTCCATTTTTTTGTTGTTTAAAAGGGTTATTGTTCTGTTACTACATCTTCCAACAGTATGTTGATACCGTTTTCTTTGAGGTGGTTTACCAGACCGCTGACGGTCTCGAAACTCTGTTTTTCTCCGGTGGCTTGCACCAGTACGGCTGTGCCGTTTTTCTTAAAAATTACTTTTGCCATAGTCTTAATGTTTTATTGATTGTTAACTCCATGATTTGTGTTGTGTTTTTTATGAGATTTGTTTTTTTAATTCTTTGATTGTGTCGGCTCCGTAGCTGGTCTCTGTTAATGCGACGAATTCGGCAATTGTGAAGCTGTCATTTTCAATGTCGATGTTGTGTTGCTGCACGAATTGGTCGCGTCCGAAGCGGCAGCTGCCTGTGAGGATGCCGTGCCATTGATACAAGTCTTTGGCTGGTATTTTCTCACCTTGTTTGAATTTTTTGAGAAATTCTGCGATACGCTCTGCCGTGGGCTTACTTTCGAAGGCCTTGGCCATTGCATCCTGCATCGCTTCGTGTGCGGTCTCGCCGTGGGCAAAAAAACCATCGAATTTGGCGACATAGCACGGTACCAAGATGCTGTTATCTTTGATGGTGGAGGCTTTTGCGATGTTGCCCTTGATGGCGTGTATCACCGTGGGGGTGTCATCAATTTCCCACACCTTTTCTCCGTTGATTTCTTTTATGCCGTCACCGTAACCGGAACCGTAACCGGAACCGTCACCGTAACCGTAACCGGAACCGTAACCGGAACCGTCACCGTAACCGGAACCGGAACCGTCACCGGAACCGTCACCGGAACCGGAACCGGAACCGGAACCGTAACCGTCACCGTCACCGTCACCGTTGCTCAGCCACTTTTCGATTTCTATCTCTATCGTGTCCATGTCGGCTGGCTGTTTAAGTTCTCGATGGCTTTTACTGTGAGTGGCATAATCTGGCAGACATCTGTAAGTATAAGGCTGTCAATCGTGCGGCTGATTTTGTCGCCTGTCACCCCGTGGTCTGCAATGTCTGCGAGGCAGTTGGCTCCCGTCCAATGCCAGATGTTTCGGGCGTTGGCGAGTTTCACCTCACTGCCCTCTTTTCCTTCTAATGTGCCAAAATAGACACCGGCGGCGTAGCTTCTCACTATCACCATTTTTCCTTTTAATTCTTCTGTTAATTTATCCATTGTTTTTTTGTTTGTTGGTTTTTATTAAATGTATTTCTATTGCAGTAGTGATTTGCGTACAAAGAGCAACTGTCCCTGCTTGTTGTCGCCTTTTTTGATATGCGGGTAGCGGTCGGCAACCTTCCGCATACGGTCAGCGGATATGCCGAGTATCTTGGCCGCCTCTGCCGTGGTTACCATTTCGGGGAGCTGCTGTTGTTCCGAAAACTCTTTCATGTCTCTGCGAAGCAGTATGTGCAGTTTATGCACAATTTCGTCCACTTGTCTTTGGGGTAGTGTTATTTCCATCATTCGGCGTTTTCGGAGGTTACTTCTGCCGATTTGGCAGACTGGTATATTTTTTGAACCGTAGGGTAGGACAGCGAAAACTTTTCCACTGCCTTCCAGTAGGCGTTAGTCAGTCCCAGTTTTTGACGTTGCTTATCAATATAGGCAACCATTTTTTTGTCTCTGGCTTGACGCCATTTTGTATTTTCCATTTTTTTTAATATATTTGTTGTTGGTTTTGCAATTAATTTCTTTGCAAAGTTAGATAAAAATATCTAAACCACCAAATAAATTTTGATATTTTTATCAAAATAATTTGCAAAACGTTGTTAGTTAAATATTTATGAATAAAAAAAATATTGGTATAAATAGCAAATCAGGGGGTGAAAATGACGAAATTAGTATAAGAATTAGTCAAATTCGCCAATATTTTTGCGAAAATATAAATCGTTTATTTTCGACAAAAACGGGTATTGATGAAGCCACAAGTGCAAAAATTTGCAGCGGAACTCGTGGAGTAGGTGCTAATATTTTAGAAAAAATTGTCAAAGCCTTTCCAAGTGTTGATGCCCGGTGGCTGATTACCGGCGAGGGTGAAATGTTGTATCAAACGACAAACCAAGTAAAAGATACTGCTATTGTTGATTATCTTGACAAAAAATTGCAGGAAAAAACAGAGGAGTGTGTACGTCTGAAATTGGAACTTGAAGCGATAAAAGAATATGCGGCCAAATATGCCGAAAAAGGGGAGGCGTATTCTGGTACTACTACCCTTATGGAAAAATAAATATATTGTTGTGAAAAATGGAGACAATTAAATATTTTCTATTTATATTAGGAGTTTGTTTAATAATTTGGCTAATCCCAAACTTACTCAACAACAAGGTTGGCGATGATGAAATTTGGTGGGAATTTCATGAACTTTCAGACGGTTCAGAGATAAGAATAATACACTCACCGAAATGTGATGCTAAAAAGCCCTTTATAGCGTGGAATGTGCAATGCGATATTCTTGATTATGAAAAACTAAAATATGATGTATATGATTTTTGCATACTCGAAGAAGACGCTGATATGCTTAATGCTATCAGTTATAGAAACATCAAATATGTAATGGAAAGACAATGGATTTTTGCGGAAGATGAAACTGATTACGAGTTATGCAAACTACACGAAAAAATGTGGGACACGACTTTTAGGAAATACGAGGTGTCTTTTTCGCTGAAAGAAGGTGGACTTGTACCACAAGATGATAATGGAATAATTATCTGTGGATATGATTATGATAAACGTATAGGTAAAAACAACTAACAATATGAAAAAAGCAATCTTTTTAATCACGTGTTTGTTGTTGGGGCAGGCGTTCGTGGCCCAGCCTGCGGGAACAACGTCAAACGATGAAACGCAGGTGTATATATGCACCGGCCCCAGTTCAAAGAGATACCACCGCACAAGCACCTGCAAGGGCCTTGTAAAATGCAGCAAGGAAGAGAAAAAAGTCACCAAGTCCTACGCCGAAAGCAAAGGCAAGACACCCTGCAAGATGTGTTATAAGCGAAAATAAATTTACGAAAACGAAAATATATTTATGAAGGGGTTTTATTCGGTTATTTAGGGCAAGGTATGAATTTGGCATTTATGTTGTGCAGTTCAAAAAAGTCCTGCGGCTGTCCGTCGTATTCAGACCATTGTTTCTCAAACTCTTCGGGTGTCATCCCCGTGGCCTTTAATTCATTTACATCTATTAAAACAACTCCTTTTGGTTTCATAACAGATTATTTTAGAACTGCAAAAGTATAAATAAATTTTCAATTATGCAAATATATTTACGATATGAGTACAATTAAGGATAGAATAATGCAGGTGGTGTTGTACCACAACAAGCCAGTGGAGCGCACTTTCAAGGAGCTTGGCGTTACGTCGGCCAACTTCCGCGGCCGTGCAAAGACAACGCCCGTGAACTCGGATGTTATTGCCAACCTCTACGCCATGTTCCCGGACATAAACCTCGAATGGCTTTTCACCGGCGAGGGACAGATGCTGAAAACCGACACGGAACAGAACACCCTGCTCCTCGACCGCTACACCGAACTTGTGCGCGAGAACGAGCGTCTGCGTATGCAGTTAAGTAATACCAATGTAATACCAAACGGCCAATAACAAAGTGCAAAATGTTGAGACACAACCGTATAAATAGCGTTCAATATCCCTCTCTTTCCGCCAATCATTAAGGCAGTCCGGTTTTCAAAACGAAAATCGGATTTTTTTTACGCATAACTATCTGGCATTCAAATATATTGTAAGTATTTTTTCAAAAATATTTGTTTTTTTTTAAATAATTTCCTAACTTTGCAGTGTGTTTTGTGGAAGGCGAGTGCTGTTTTTTGTTCGACCTTTCCACGGCACAAGGTAGAAATAGCAAACATCTGATTTAAAAACTTTTGGCTTGTGAAAAAAACAATTATCCTTTTCTTTGCATTGGCAATGGGTTTGCAGTTTGCGGCCGCACAAACAACGTTCAACATCACTTGGAGAGTTTCACCAAATAGATGTGGTCGTATCACAGATATGAGTGATTATGCCGATGTTACGGGGCTAACAGTGTCGAAACCACAAGGCTCAACATCGACATTTGCTATTGAAGAACTTGGAATGAATGGAATTTATCAACTAACCGTGGATGGAGTTGATGTTGATTTTTATAATGATACGAATTTTGCAATCGCCCAAGGTTACTACACGTATACTGTTGCCAATCTCCAACATGACGTTGTTTGCGTTGCGCATTTCTGGCCTGGAGAACCGCCAGACGAGGCTGTTAACGATGTTAGCGCGTCTAAAATAACCATTTACCCCAACCCCGCAGCCTCTTTCGCCACCCTCACTATAGAAGGTGCCAACGGCGAAGTGGATTACTCCCTTATCGACCTCAGCGGTCGCATTATACGTCACAAGACTGTCAACGCCGAATCCGCCGAGCGCATCGACCTCCACGGCCTTGCCAGCGGCACATATTTCGTACGCGTGACCAACGAAAATTTCTCGAAAGTGGAGAAACTGGTAATTAGTAGTTAGTAATTAGTAATTGATAATTAGTTGCGGCTGATAATCAATAGATTATCAGCCGCAAACTTTTAATTATATACTATAAACTGTAAACTATAAACTAATTTTCAGTGGCTTTTTTCTGATTTGTTGAAAACTTGGTGAGGTTAACAATATATTTTTCAAAAAAAAACTGTATTTTTGCAAAATACCTATTTGTGTAAAAATGTAATGCAGATAGAAAAATAGTTAGTAGAGTAGATTGTTACAATGTTGATATAAAGATAATTAGCGCACATGGCTAAAAAGACCAAAATATCCCTTTCGCGCCTTGAGTCGTTTCTCAAGGCACAATGCGACCGTCTGCGTACCAGCATGGATGCGGCGGAATACAAGAACTATATCATTGCGTTGCTTTTCCTGAAACGAATCAACGACCAGTTTGAAATTGACCGTATTGCGTTGAAAGATGAGCTGAAAAAGCAATATCCCAATGCCGCTGAAGCCGACATCGAAGCGGAATTGGACATTCCCGAAAAATATATCTGCTACGTGCCCGACAAGGCACGTTGGAAGTTCGTGCTCAACCTTGTGGATGACGAAGGTGAAAACATAAGTTACGCCGATGCCATTACCACGGCATTGGCCGAGGTGGAGAAATCCAACTCGGCACTGCTGTCGGGTGTGCTGAGCAAGACCAAGTTTAACGAACTGAACACCAAAGGTGAGCGTGTGCTGGACGAGGAGACGCTCAGCGCTTTGCTCAAGGATTTCAACGACTTCCCGAAACTGCAGGACGAGAATTTTGAATTTCCCGACCTGCTTGGCGCGGCATACGAGTATCTGATAAAGTTCTTTGCTGAAAGCGCAGGTAAAAAGGCTGGCGAGTTCTATACGCCGTCCGAAGTAGTCTATCTGATGGGGCAGATTTTGCAACCAAAGGAGACCGACGAGATTTGTGACCCTACCGTGGGCTCGGGTGGTTTGCTGATTACGATGCATAACTACGTGGAAAACCGCTACGGAAGCGCCGAACGGCTTACCTTGCACGGACAGGAGAAGTTCGACAGTCCTTATCAGATGTGCAAGATGAATATGATTTTCCACAATATACGTAATGCGCGCATCGAACAGGGTGACACGTTGCTGAATCCGAAACTGGTGACGGGCGGCACGCTCAACCAATACGACATTGTGGTGGCCAATCCGCCATTCTCGCAGAACTACACCACCGCCAATATGCAGTTCAAGGAGCGTTTCCAAAACTGGATGAGCAAGAAGAAACAAGCCGACTTTATGTTTGTGCAGCACATGATTTCTGTGCTGAAAAACAACGGTCGTATGGCTGTGGTGATGCCGCACGGCGTGCTTTTCCGTGGCGGCGAGGAGCAGAAAATGCGCCAACGCCTGATTACGGGCAGCGAAGGCCACCCATCTTGCATACTGGAATGTGTCATTGGGCTACCGCAAGGGCTGTTCTACGGAACGGGCATCCCGGCTTCGCTGCTGATTATCAACAAGGCAGGAGCCGCCGACCGACAAGGCGTCTTCTTCATCAATGCCGACCGAGAGTATAAGGAAGGCAAGAACCAGAACTCGCTGCGTCCCGAGGACATTGAGAAAATCAGCTACGTCTATCACAACAAGATTGAGATTGAAGGTTATAGCCGTATGGTGAGCCGCGAGATGCTGGAAGCCGAAGACTACAACTGCAATATCCGCCGCTATGTGGACAATTCGGAGCCGCCCACGCCGCAGGACGTAAAGGCGCACCTGCAAGGCGGAATTCCCGAAGCGGAAATATTGGCACTGAAAACAGAATTCGACTGCTATAAGGGTTTGCAGAACAAACTATTTACTGCGGCAACCGATGGTTACGCCCATTTTGCGGATGCTGTAATGGAGAAAGCCGACATAAAAACCATTATCAGCGAAAGCAAAGGCAAACAGCAGGTTGCCGACGACTACCGCAAGGCGATAGAAACCTTCTGGAAAGCCTCGGATGCCGATTTGAACAACCTGCACGGCGGCAGTCTGTTCGATTTCAACAAGAACCTCACCGACAGCTTTGTGTCGGCGTTGTCGAAATTGAAGGTCTTGGACCAGTATCAGGTGCGCGGCTCGTTCGCCCATTTCTCGGATATGCTGAAAAGCGACTTCCGCAGCGTGCAGTCGAGCGGATGGACGGCGGAGCTGATTCCCGATGATGAGCTCATTGCCAACGAGTTCCCCGAAGTTTTGGCCGACCTGAAACGGCTCGAAAACCGCCGCGACGAACTCGATGCCAAGTTTGCCGAGATTGCCGAAATAGACCCTGAAGAGTGGGACGCTGAGCAATATGAAGTGATGCCCAAAAGTGTGATTTCGGACATTAAAGCAGAAATCAAAGAGTTGAAAGCCCAGAAACGAGAGTTGGCCAAACAGCAGAAAGCTTTGGAGAAACGTCGCAAGGCAGGTGCGGATGTGGCTAAAGAAATGGCACAATGCACTGCCGACATTGCCGGACTCGACAGCCAGATTGCCGAAAAGGAAAACGGCATCGCCCACCATGTGGAACTCGAAAACGAGCTGAAGGAGAGCCGCCGACAGATACGCGAGATAGAGCGTAGCAAAGAGGCACTGGCCGACAAAGCCCGCGAGCAGATTTCGGACGACGATGCCCGCCGACTGATTACGCAGCGCTGGCTCGCCACCCTGCACGACAACATTGCCGTCTATCTCGAAGCTCACGCCCGACACTTGCAGCAAAACGTTGAACTGCTTCACGATAAGTATTCCGTGACGCTACGGAATCTGATTGAGGAGCGTGACGAGGCTACGAAAGAGTTAGACGGGTATTTGAAAGAATTGGGGTATATTTAATGGACAATTGCAGTTATGGATATAAACTATAAAAATTGGATAACAAGCATTGCCGCCAGATTCAAACAAGCGCAGATTAAGGCTGCTACGCAGGTGAATGCCGAAATGCTTCGGTTTTATTGGGAACTGGGGAAGGATGTTCTGCAGCTGTCGGAGACTTCGGCCTATGGTGACAAGGTTTTGCAGAAAATCAGCAAGGATTTGCAGTCTGAACTGCCAGATGTAAAATCTTTTTCACCGACCAATCTGCTCTATATGAAGAATTTTTATGCTCTTTATTATCAATACATTACAAACGCTCCACAACTTGTGGAGCAATCAGAAAACGAGTCGGCGCAAATCACTCCACAAGTTGTGGAGCAATCTCAAAAAATACAACTTGAAAAATTATTCAGAATACCGTGGGGACATCAACGATATATAATCGACAAGTGCAAAGGTAACCCACGGAAAGCGATTTTCTATGCAAGCAAGACATTGGAAAACAACTGGTCGAGAGCTGTTTTGCTCAATTTTATGGATACCGACTTGTTTGAACGGCAAGGGAGGGCTATATCGAACTTTAAGAATCAGTTGCCCGCGCCTGACAGCGACTTGGCTCAAGAGATAACCAAAGACCCGTATAATTTTGATTTTCTTACCATACACGAGCGTTACAACGAAAAAGAACTAAAGGACGCGCTTATGGACAACATCACAAAATTTCTGCTCGAACTGGGCAACGGCTTTGCCTTTGTGGGGCGTGAAGTGCGGATTATGGTCGGCAACAAGGAGAAGTTTATTGATATGCTCTTTTATAACATCAAGCTGCATTGCTATGTGGTGCTCGAAGTTAAGGTGACACCGTTTGAATCGGAGTATGCGGGACAGCTCGGCACCTATGTGGTGGCGGTGAATCATCAGCTCAAAGGCGAAAAAGATGCCGCCACCATTGGCATTTTGGTGTGCAAAGGCTTGGACAAGGTTGAAGCACAATATGCGTTGGAGTCGTCGAGCCAGCCCATAGGCATATCCGGCTATACGCTGTCGAAACTCATCCCCGAAAAATTCAAATCTTCGCTGCCAAGTATTGAGGAAATCGAAGATTCAATAAACAATTGACAATGATGACCGAGCAAGAACATAATAATGTACAATGGAAGAAGGTTCGTTTTGGCGAGTTCTTTGATATGCTGCCGACAAACACATTGTCAAGGGATAAATTAAACAACCAACAAGGTGAATATCAGAATGTTCATTACGGCGATGTTTTGATAAAGTACCCATTTTGTCTTGACTGTAACAACGCTGAAATCCCTTACATAAACGACGGTGTTAAGTTTAATATGGCAGAAGTTCGTGATGGTGATGTGATTTTTGCTGATACGGCGGAAGATGATACTGTTGGAAAGTGTGTTGAAGTGTTGAATGTAGGTGACAGAAAAATTGTCTCAGGTTTACACACATATTTTTGCAGACCAAGACATAAAATGGCATTGGGTTATTTGGGCTATTATTTGAATAGCAATCATTTCCACAACCAATTGTTGCCTTATATAGCAGGTTCCAAGGTTTCGTCTGTAAACAGGACTTCCATTGCTCGCACTTTTATTTCCTATCCCGCCGACCTTTCCGCCCAGCGCCGCATAGCCGCCATACTCACTTCTGCCGACAAGGTGATAGCCGCCACGCAGAAAACCATAGCCAAATACAAGCAGATGAAGCAGGGAATGATGGAAGACCTTTTCAATGAACAATGTATAATGAACAATGTACAATGGAAGAAGGTGAGGTTGGGGGAATACATTGAATTGCAAGGAGGTTTTGCGTTTCAAAGTCGTGATTTTTCAGATTCAGGAGTTCCTTTAATACGAATAGGGGATATAACACCTAACGGACTAAATATTAGTAATTCTGCAAAACTGCCAATTGATTATTTGACTGAATATGAAAATTTTGTATTGAATATTAATGATACTGTTATTGCAATGTCAGGCGCAACGACGGGAAAATGCACATTAGTTACTCAAAAAGACATACCTGCATTATTAAATCAACGGGTTGGACGGTTTAGGATTAAAAACAACAGTATTGATAAATTGTTCTTATACTATATTGTAAGTAATAACGTGTATCAGCAGAAATTACTATTAGATGCCGTTGGTGGAGCACAACCTAATGTAAGTCCAAAACAAATAGAATCGGTGTTTTGCAATGTTCCAATTCTATCGGACGGAAGACCAAATCTTACCGAGCAGCGCCGCATCGCCGCCATACTTTCGGACATAGATGCAAAAATAGCGGCGGAGGAAAAGGTGCTGGAGAAATATGAGAAGGCGAAGAAGGGGTTGATGGAGAGATTGTTGAACGAGAAATGATAATTTATAATAAAACATAAAATAATTATTATATATGAATAAGAAGAAATTAGAAACGACAGAGAGCAAAAGAATAGATAAGATAGAGGGCTTAACTATAGACAAATTAAATAAAACAATAGTTCAGCTTTTAAAGATTACAAATTTTGAAAATATAGTTGAGAACGAAAACTATATTATAGCAACAGAGAAATCATATTTTTCGGAAATAAAGCACGTGTTTGTTATTCCAACAATAAGGATGAGTGGGAGTATTGATATCGATAGTGTAGTAAAATTAATTGAATCCATTCAGTCAAATGAATTGGCAAATGTCGTAACATTAGTATCGCAATTCCACATATCAAAGGGCTTTCGTGCGGCTTTTGAAGCGAAGTTGAACAATATTAAGTTTGATTATCTTGATAGAGATGTTTTGATTCAATATATCAATAAATATAATGATTCTTTTTGGAGACATGAAGATGTAGAGTTGCTTTCTTACGAAAAGTACTTCAAGGAACAATTAAATAACGAAAATCAACTTAAAAAGCTTCATCTGTCCAATGATAAATATCAAAAAATAATCAACTTATATATACAACCGACACTCTCAACAAATGAAGAAGAAGCCAAGACGCACACATACCATAGAAAAAGAGTTGATGTCGAAGGCGTGTTGAATGAGCCATCGTGCGTATTTCTAAGTGGAATTTCTGGCTCAGGGAAAACAACATTGTTAAAGAGGATTGGAGTAAAACTATTAGAGAATAATGATACTAAAGACGGTAAGTTGAATCTACCCATCTTTATCACATCTTCTGATTTACTAGAACACAATCGTAATATCAATGATGTAATTCTGTCAAAAACAAAAAACCATCTCCCCTATGATAAATTGCATGAATTATCAGATAAATACGATGTTAGTGTTCTTGTTGACAGTATAGACGAGTTTGAAGAAAAAGACAGAATGGAAATATTGCGCGTTCTATTAAACAACTATACTAATAAAGGTATGAAGTTTTACATCGGTTCTCGTGGGACATCTATTGAAGATGAAAGATTACCAATAAAAGGGAAAATTAGAGAATATTACATCAATAGCTTCAATCAAGAACAGATTAAAAGATATGTGCAAGCACTTTTGCCTAATGAAGATAAGGCCAACTCGTTAATGGATTCTTTACGAGAAAATAAAATTCTTGAGAAATTGCCAATTACACCTTTGACGCTTTCTCTCATAACTATTATATACGATGAGCAAGATTATGAAATCCCTGCAACTGTTACTGATATATACAAACAATTTAACAATATTATAAACGGTAGGAATATTGTTTCAACAAAATTTGAATTTGTTGATATTAGTTTTAGGGAAAGGGTTTTGTCAATCTACGGGTTATATCTTCTTGAACAACCAAATCATGAGCCCATGAAACGAAAAGAGTTTGTCTCGTTTTACAAAGAGTTCTTCAAAGGAAAATCTTTAACATTCGAATACGAACAAATTGACGATGTGTTGGAGTATATCCTTAATAACACTGGAATACTATACCTTAAAGAGGATAATACTGTGCGTTTTGCTCATGATTCATATATGGAGTTCTATGCAGCAGTTGAAATTTTTAATTATCATAGAGAGAAAGAAGATGATATTGTTTCAAACTTCTTTGATTTAATGTGGCAGAATGTTGCCATATTCTATGGTGGAATGACAAAAGATATGTGCCTTTTTGCAGAGAAGATAAACAATAAATTAAAAAGTGCCGCTAAATTTATTGAATACATATCTGGCATACAAGGTGCGGGTTATTTATTACAAGCACTTTATATGACTGACAATGAAAAAAGAAAGGATGTTATTCTAACTGCTCTTGATTTGGTTTTGGAAACAAATGAGTTTTTTAAAAAAATGACCACAATCAATGAGACAATGTTCCAAAACTACAGATTACCAATTGTCCAACTGCTAAATTTTCTCCATTTCTACGAGATGTTTAATTCATTAACTCTACGAGAACCGTTGACAATGACTTTTGAGCAATTGCGAACAGAATACGAATTTATGTTGGAGGATAAAAACAGTATTGACACAACCAAGCTTCCTGCTTTAGGATATAAACTTATAGAATTAGCATTTACTTTGGATTCCAAGCGATTAAATGATCAAAGAGCTTTAAATTATGTTGTTGAACAAAATGAGTTAATGCGAGATAGTAATCTATATTCATTGATGAATCTATGCCTAGATTTTTTAAATAAAACAAATTATAAAGAATTAAGGCAAAGTGTATCAAAGAGTGCTTCAAAAATACAACCTCTACTCAATGTGCTTTCCGATGATCCTACCGGAAAAATACGTTTCTCTCCAATGGATAGTGTTCATCCGAATCGTAAAGTAAAATTATTTGTTGAAGGGAAATCAGATGCCATAATACTCGAACATGCTTATATGACTCTTACAGGAGGGCAATCCCCATATTGGAACATAGCTATGGCTACAAGTAACGGAGAAACCGGTTCGTCTATAGAGGTTACTAAAGCCATTGAAACAGCTCTAAATTATAAAAACGAGTATGATTTCATTATTGGCTTATTCGATCATGATGCTGCTGGTTTGAAAGAGTTCTGTAGATTAAACAGTGATTCTTATGAACAGATAGAAAAACGGTGTATAAAACGAAGAAAAAATAGTAATATATTTGTAATGTGTCTGCCGATTCCAGCAGAAATGATTCAATATGAGCAAGAAAGACAGGAGTTCAATTTCTTTGAAATAGAGCATTACTTTGGGCATGATTATCTGAAACGAAACAATATGATAAAAGAGAAACAAACTTTAGATAATGTATATGAAATTAAAGATAAAAATAAAATACCATTTGCATATGATATTTGCAAGGAGGTGACCCCAGAAATATTTAAATTTTTTGTGGATTTATTTAAAAAAATAGATGAAATAACAGGAAGACAGATTGATTATTTGATTAATTAATAAATAGTATCTTAGCACAAACAACCCGCCAAGAAATTAATTGTAAATTGTTCATTGTAAATTGTTAATTGATTATGAGTGAATATACCAACGTTGAGCATCCTTTTCTCGAAAAGCTGCGCGAGATAGGCTGGCAAGTGATAGACAAAGGCAGCGGCGGCGGATATTTTTGAAACATTCAGTTGCAAGTTCTTCTGAAAAATCGTATTTTTGCATAATCGTAAAATAGAATTGAAATAAATAAAATATATTGATAATGAGCAGAATAAAGGTTAGGAACTTCGGGCCCATCCGCGAAGGGTTCATCGATAACGACGGATGGTTAGACATTGGAAAAGTCACCGTTTTCATCGGAGACCAAGCCTCCGGCAAAAGCACCGTGGAGAAATTGGTTTCGTTGTTCACATGGATAGAAAAAAGTATAGTTCGTAATTTGATTTCACCGGATCAATTAAATGTCGATATTTTTAAGAATTTATGTGCTCAGCAGGATATTATCGAATATTTTGCCAAAAACACATTTTTGTCCTTTAAGGGAGAGGCATACGACTTTGAATACGATGAGGTAAAAAAATCTTTTAAATCTAGAATCAACAATACGGGATACAAGAGCTATGTTTTGCCCAAAATTCAATATGTATCAGCGGCAAGGAATCTGCTTACAATTTTGTATAACATTTCATTACAGAATATTGTTGACAAAAATGGCAATGTTATAGATTTGTCTTCAAATATCCCGTTTATGGTCAGGGTTTTGAATATTGAATACTTGAAAGCGTTGGAAGAATATGCGAAAAATGGATTTGCTTTGCCAATAAACGACACAAGTGTGTACTATCAGAATCATAACACATATATTATGGCAAAAGGCAATCGGGTATCAATGGCAGCGGCTTCAAGTGGCATACAGTCTATAACGCCATTGCTGCTTGTCAGTCATTCTTTGTCGAATGAAGTAAGGAGAGACATATATGAGAAAGTACAAACGATAGATAATAATCTTAAAAACAGAATAGAGGCTGATTTTGCAAAAGAAAAATCGAGTTTGTACGATAAATTCAAACAGATTAGTTCTTTTGGAAGGGGAATTTTGACAGACAAAGAAGACGAAAAATTGTTGGATACGAAATTGAAAAAATACATTCCTTCATCTTTTATCAACATTGTTGAAGAACCAGAGCAGAACTTGTTTCCCAACTCTCAGCAAAAGGTAATAAATAGATTATTGGAGTACAACAATGCCGTAAAAGAAAATAAACTTATACTTTCCACTCATTCGCCCTATACTTTGACGGCACTTAACAATTCTATTTTAGCAGAAGAAGTGTTTGAAAAAACAGGAAAGTCAATTGATGCTTACAGCCCGGAAAAGATGGTCTCTTTTGCTGATGTTGCCGCCTACCAATTAGAGGATGGCAAAATAATCAGCATAAAAGATGAAGAAACCAGACTGATAAATGCAGATGCCATTGATGGTTGCTCTGCAAAAATAAATTCCGATTTTGATGACTTGTTAGATTTGTTGCCCGAAAACGATGAATAGCGATGAATGTTCAAAATAATGGTATAAAAATCACGGCTCCCTCATTTTCAACCGACGTTGAACTAAGCAATGACAAACGCCAGTCTTTTGTGTTGAAAGGCGAGCATAAACGGAAATGGACAGCGGAAAATCCAAATAAACATATTGGGGTTTGTTTGAAAATAGATGATGCATTGATAGCAACAGAGCAGCAGAATAAGTGCGACCGCGGGCTTTTGTTGGATGATAATCGTTTGTATTTGGTCGAACTCAAGGGCGATGATTATAAAACCGCAGTAATCCAACTGATTGAAACAAAGAAATACTTTTTGTCCAATTATTCAGATTATGATTTGGCCTTTCATGCAAGAATTGTAGGAAGGTCTTTCCCGAAAGCGACAACAGAACTTCAAAAGGCTAAGAAAGATTTAAAGAAGAACTTTGGCAATAATTTTGCACTATTTGAGAATAAAAGATCAGAGAAAATATGAGTGAATACGCGAACGTTTAGCATCCTATTTTTTTCTCAAATTCTTAATTCCATCGAAAGAGTTTGTTTTTTACACAAACAACCCGACAAGCAAAATAATTGTTAATTGTAAATTGTTAATTGATTATGAGTGAATATACAAATGTTGAGCATCCTTTTCTCGAAAAGCTGTGCGAGATAGGTTGGCAAGTGATAGACAAAGGCAGCGGCGGCATTCCGCAAGACCCCGCCGAGAGTATGCGCACGTCGTTCAGCGAAGTGGTGCTCAAAGATGAGTTCTTCAAGAAGTTGGGCGAACTCAACCCGTGGATAACCGCGGAGCAAAAGGAATACTGCTACCGCAAAATCACCGACATTGACAAGCCGCTAACCGATGCCAACCGCGAGATTCACAATATGCTGCTCGAAGGCATCCACCTGCGCACCAAAAACGAACAGACGGGCGAGGAAAACCCAACAGCCAAAGTCATCAACTTCGACAGATACGAGAAAAACTCTTTCATTGCCATCAACCAGTTCCGTGTAGATACCAACAACACCAAACCCTTCATCATCCCCGACATTGTCTGCTTTGTCAACGGTCTGCCGCTAGTGGTGATTGAGTGCAAAGACGAGAATGTCTCGGAGCCGATGAGCGAAGCCTTCGACCAGATAAAACGCTACGCCAACCAGCGTGTCATCGACGACCCTTTTGCCGACGGCATATCGGAGGGCTGCGAGCGGCTGTTCCATACCAACCTGTTCAGCGTCATCACCCGTGGCGTTGAGGCGCGATGCGGCACCATCTCGGCCGATTTCGATTTTTATCTCAATTGGAAAGACATATTTCCCGAAGAGTACGCCGAAGGCACCAACATCAACCCCGCCGAACGACAGGAAATCCTTATCAAAGGAATGTTCAACCACGAGATTCTGATTGACATCTACCGCAACTTCACGCTCTATATGCAGAAAGGCGACAACACGGTGAAAATCATCTGCCGCTATCAGCAATATCGCGCCGTGGGCAAAATGATTCGCCGCTTACAGAGCGGCACCGACTGGCGTAGCCGAAGCGGCGTCATCTGGCACACGCAGGGCAGCGGCAAGTCGCTCACAATGGTGTTTCTGGTCAAGAAGATGCGCCGCATTGCTGACCTTCGCGACTACCGCATACTGATGGTGGTTGACCGCCACGACTTGGAAGACCAGTTGGCCGAAACCGCCGAATACACAGGCGAACTGCGCCACGACCCGACGACCAAGAAGGTTCAGAACATTGTGGAGAACCGTCAGGCGCTGGTGAAACTCGAAGGCGACACCGCCGACCTTAACTTGGTGATGATTCACAAGTTCGGCGAAAACAAGGAGTACTCGCTCGAATCGCTGATAAATGCAGGCATTGTGCCGCAATACGAGTCGTTCCCCGTCATCAACGAGAGCCCGAAGATTCTGGTGCTGATAGACGAGGCGCACCGCAGCCAGGGCGGCGAGATGGGCGACAACCTGTTCCAGGCTTTCCCCAATGCGGCACGCATCGGTTTCACTGGCACACCGCTCATTACGCCGCGCCATAAGGCAACCACCTGCGAGCGTTTCGGTCAGCAGGCGGGAGTTTTCATCGATACATACAAGATGAACGATTCGGTGCGCGACAACGCCACCGTTGATATAAAATACATCGGTCGCAAAAGCGACGACAGCATACCGTTCAAAGACGAGTTCGATGCTGAATTTGAACGCACATTCGCCAACCGCTCGCAAGAGGAGCGAATTGAGATTCAGAAACGTTACGGCACAATGATTGCCTACCTTGAAAGTGCCGACCGAGTGATGAAAAACGCCCGCGATATGCTTGCGCATTACGTTTCGGAAATCCTTCCAAACGGATTCAAAGCGCAGGTTGTGGCATCGTCAATTATGGCGGCAGTGCGTTACAAAATCGCTCTCGAAAAGTTGATTCCTGAATTTATTGCGGCAGAAGAACAAAAGTCGGACGACGAGCGCGACAATGTGATGTTGCAACGCCTGCGCATGTTGAAGGTTCGGGCTGTGGTGTCGAGTGCGGGCAACAACGAGGCCGCAATTATTCGCACTGCCCGAATAGAAGCCGACACCGACGATGCCATCACCAACTTCAAAAAGGATTTCGATGCAGAGAATCCGCTTTCGGGCATTGGCATCCTTTGTGTCTGCGACCGCCTTCTGACGGGTTTCGATGCGCCAGTTGAGCAGGTGATGTATCTCGACAAAAACCTGTCGGAGCACAACCTGATGCAGGCCATCACCCGTGTGAACCGCACCAAGAAGAACAAAAAGCACGGCATTGTGGTCGATTACTTCGGCGTCACCAAAAACCTGCACAAGGCTCTGGGCATCTACAATGCCGACGATGAGAAAGCGGCAAAAGAGGATTTGGCAGAGTTCGAAACCTATTTTTCCGCCATCGAAAAAGAGATCCCCGAGTTGGAGATGCGTTACAACAAAATTGTTCAGCGATTCGAGAACGAGGGCATTGCCGACATCAACGATTTTCTTGAGCAACGCACAAGCAGGGAGCGCGAAAAGGAACTTTGTGAAAAGATTGTGGAAGTGGCCGAAAGCATCAAATTCCGTTCGGAGTTGGATGCCTTGTTCCGCCTGTTCTTCGACATCTTCGACCTGCTTTTCAACGAGCCTGAAACACGCAGCCGCTATTATGTCCCCGCCAAACGAATGGCCTACATTGTGGCACTCATACGTTGGCACTATAAAGATGAGACGCTCGATTTGAAATGGGCGAGCGAGAAAGTGCGCCGCCTGCTCGACAAATACCTGAAATCAGATGGTGTTCGCGAGACAGTTCCCGAAGTGGATATCTTGTCGGATGATTTCCCAAAGATTGTTAGCAATATGTACGGCAATCCGCAGACTGTGGCTTCGGCTATGGAGCACCAAATCCGCGACCGTATCATTATCAAATTGGGTGAAGGACGGAACACCGCACTTTATCAGAAGTTCAAAGACCGAATGGAAAACATTCTCACCACATACGCTGGCAACTGGTCGGAGATGATAAGCGAATTGGAGCGTCTGCGTCAGGAATTGGCAAATCCGAAACCCGCTGTGGTGTCGGAGGAAAAAGAGCCCTTCTACGACAAACTCTGCCAATGCGCAGGCGTGGATTTTGAGGATCGCCACGACAATATCATCGCTGTCACTGATCAGGTGATGACGCTGATATATGCTGCTATGTCCATTCCGAACATCTGGACAAAACCAACCAACGTGAACGATTTGCGAGGAAAGATTGGCACAACATTGCGATTCTCGGGCATTCAGCAACTGAAAGAGAACAGCGAATCCATTGTTACAGAATTGATTAAGTTGGCAAAAAGTAATGAGAGCGTTTTGAGGCAATTCGTATGAAAATAGGCGATTTGGAAATAGAAATAAAACGCTCAAAGCGGCGAAAAACCATCACCGTTAATATCGAACGTGACGGCAGCGTGAACGCCGTAGCTCCTTTCGATTGCGACGATGAGACCATCCGCAAAGAGCTTGAGGCAAGGGAGTATCTGATTTGCAAGCATGTGGCTAACAGAATAGCTGTGAACAAGGCGTATGTAAACCGCACTTTTGTCAACGGTCAGGCTTTCCTTTTTATGGGAGAATCATACAATTTGCATATTTCCGAAACGGCTAGGAAATCTCTGGAAATTGTTGACGACAAATTTGTTTTAAGTGAGAAGTGTTTGCCTAAGGCCAAAGAAACCTTCATCAATTTTTACAAAAAACAGGGATTACCTTATTTACGAGAGCGGGTTGCCTATTTTTCCAAATTGGTAGGTCGCGAACCCGTTTCCATCCGAATTATAGAATTAGGCTCGCATTGGGCCTCCTGTACCCCTCGACAAACTATTAATTTCCATTGGAAGTGTATCATGGCCAAGCCGATGATTATCGATTATCTGATAGTTCACGAACTGACGCACCTCAAATATCCCCAGCATACCCGACAGTTTTGGGATGCGGTTTTTTCGGTGATGCCTAATTATAAAGAGTGCGAGGATTGGCTGCACAATTATGGAGTGACGCTGGAGCTTATTTGATTCTGTGCTTGCCAACGCATTCCGAGCCAATTTTCAACTATCAACTTTCAATTTTCAACTTTAAATTTTGTAACCAGCATTTTAATAAAGTCCTCGCGCCATTTGGCACGGTCGTGGCCGCCGTTGAAGGTCCATTCGGTGACTTCGCCGCCGCTACGACGCAGGAAATCGATAAGATTGGCGAAATAAATCATCATGTCGCCTTCCTCCTCCTTGCTGCCACGGTCGATGTAGTAGTGTGTGGGCATGGCAAGGGGCTTGTAGTCCCACAGCTGGCTGTAAACGGGCGAGAAACACCAGTATTCGGCAAAGAGGTTTGGCATGCGGAAACTCAGCGTAAGACCGAAATCCGCGCTGTTGGAAGTGCCGTAGTAGATGCGTCCCTCGCGCGTGTTGGCCACGGAGTAGTTGTTTTCGATGTAGGGGATGAACTCCTGCACGAAATAGTTGAGGTGGTCGTTGTAAATCTGCGTCAGCTGGGGGTCCTGACCGGCGATGGCCTCCACATATTCGGCGTTGCGGTACGCCATGCGGAACCCGGGTATGGGGTTCTTGTTCTCGTACGAAACGGCCACCACCACAGGCTCTATCTCGCCGCTGCCAATCAGCGAGTCGAGCAGCTCTTTGTACCTGCCCGACTGTATCACAAGTCCGTCCTCGCCGTAGATGACGGGATAAGTCTTTGACTTGCTGTAGTTTGCAGGGAGATACACCGCTATGGTGCGGTTTTGTTTCATGCTGTTGCTATAAAACTGTGTCTCAATGTATTGCGATTCGGTGGCAACCGCTTCGGTCTCCGTCTCATCGGCAGTGGCGAGGGTGTCGCCTTCGGTCTCGGCGGTGGCGCTTTTGTTGCCACAGCCAAGGAATAGCACTACGGCGGGCAGTATTGCCGCAAACAATGTCTTTTTCATCATATTTTGGTGTTTTTAATAATCTGCAATTATAACAATCAAAAATATCAATATTTTGATTTTCAACATCGAAAGACACGAAAAGAACAAAAACTATCGTTTTTTTTAGTGTTTTTAGATGTTCCCTTCTATTTGTTTATGTTAATCAATTCGGAGTCGATTATCTGCACCAGCATTGCGAACTCCTCGGGGTCGTAAAGACGTGTCAAAAAGATGATTTTGCCGTTGGGTGCGATAAGTATGTTGCGCGTCACTCCAGCGTTTTTCTCGGTGTAGAGGGCAAATATGTCGCCGCTTTCGTCGAGGGCGAGGGGGTAGGTTACTTTGGTGTCGTTGATAAATTTCTTTATCTTCTTGGCGTCCTCTTTGAGGTCGATGCCCACCAGCACGAAGTTGGTGTCGGTTTTGTGGCGTTGCCATATCTCGCTTTCGATGTGCGGCATCTCCTTGCGACACACGGGACACCAGCTGGCGGTGAACTGCAGCATCACCAGCTTGCCGCGCAACGAGCTGAGCCGTGCCTTGGTGCCGTCGAGGTAGGTGATGGTGAAATCGGGAGCCTCGTCGCCAATGGCCACAGCGTAGCCGCGTGTCTCGGCGTTCTCCGACGACTTCTCGTCCTGCGCCCACGCAAACCCCGTCGCAATTGTCAAGAGTGTGATAATCAGAAATTTTTTCATGCTTTTAGTGAACTGTGATTTGTTTCGCCTTCGGCGAAGTTAGTTTCTGTATATCTTTTTTTTTGTTTCTCCTGTTCGCCTTCGGCTCACGAAATCTTTCAATCTTGTAAATCACTTTCGCCTTCGGCGAAATATTTTTTTAGATTTACATAATTTCAGCCGCTTGCGGCTAGGAGCATTATCTAATTCCGAAATCCGAATTAATCGAGTTGTTCAAAGTCCACGCTACGTATTTTGTTGTAGTTGCGGTAGTGCCATTTGCCTTTTACGATGGCGTCTTTCAGCAGAATGTAGCCGGGGTTGGAGCGTAGCATGGTCTCTATGGCTTTGTCGTCGGCAAGGAAATAGGAGACATCGCCCAACTTGTTGTCGTTGAGGAATTTCTCCACATCTTCGGGCAACGAGGCGGTGAGGAACACGTATTTCACGTTGTGCTGTTCGGCGATGTCCTTCACACGTTGCATGCTCTCAATGCCGTTGTCGTTTATCTCGCTGATATCGTGGCTTGTAGCGATGATAATCGGGTCGGGGGAGCCAATCATCTCCTTGGCGTAGTCCTCGCCGTCGATGCCGATCATCGAGAAGCCGGGGGCGGCAATCACCGTGGGGTCCACCACGCGGCTGTCCTTCCATTCCCATTCTTCTGCCCAAGTGCTGTCTTCCATATATTTCATCAGGTCCTCGGAGGGGAATTCTTTGATTTCGCCGGTGGTTTTGTTCTGGTAGGTTACGTAACTCATTATCTTTCCGTCGCTTTCGGGAATCATCTGGTTGCCAACTTTCCATTCGCGGAAGTCGAGCACCGGCTCGTTGTTGATGTTGTAGATGGCGAATCCCACCATCGCGGCAACGGCGAAGAGGAAAATAAGTATGTCGCGCTCGTAGGTGCGGTGTTTCTTTTTGAGGTTACGACAGAAGAAAATCACCAGCGTGGGCACCATCAGCACCACGTTTTTCCAGAACGTCTGCCAGTTGGTGAGTTTGACGAAATCGCCGAAACAGCCGCAGTCGGTAACTTTGTTGGTGATGGCGTCGATAAGTGTGGTGACGAGGAAGAAGGTCATCATCAGCAACAGCGTCCAAGCGGTGAGCTTGCGTAACGAGTTGGTTATCAGCAATACGCCGACGAGGAACTCGAGGGTTACGAGCGTTACCGAAAGGAATGTGGCAAAGGGCAGAGCCCATTCGAAAGTGAGGCTGCCGATGCTCCAAGCGGTCATATATTCTTGTATCTTGTAGGCCGTGCCCATGGGGTCCACGCCTTTCACAAAGCTGGAAAACAGGAACACAAGTCCCACGAAAATCCTGCAGATGCAGTCGATGATGCGAAGTCTTTTTTCTCTTTCTTTTGTCATAATTGTAATGTGTTTAATCTAATTAAACGAGCGTATGGCGTTTTTATTTTTATAAACATCTAAAAACACGAAAAATTTTTTATTCTATGGGATTTCTAATTATTTCTGTTGACCACGGATGGCACGGATTAAACAGATTGATTTTATGGGTTGTAGTGTTTTAGAATGTTTTAATTTTCAATTATCAACTATAAATTATCAACTATCAACTATCCTCTGACCCCTGACCCCTGACTACTGCCCCCTGACCACTAATTTTCAACTTTCAATTCTCAATTTTCAACTTCCGTGAAGGTTCTTGCTCTCAGTGCGATATTGCGTTGCAGCACTTGGCGGTAGAGCGAAATTTCCAGCTTGTGGTAGTTGCCGTCGCGGCCTATCAGCGGAATCATATAGTCGTCGGGGGTATAGCCATTGACAATCAGTAGTTTAGAAACGGTGTCGAGGGTTGCCGTAACGGTGTCGGGCGAGATGGGGCTGACGAGGGTGGCGGGGGTGGCGTCGGTGCACCAGTTCACTGGGTTGATGGCAATGCGGTTGCCGTCGCTGATAAGGGGTGTGGCACAGCTGTTGTCGCGTACCGAGTTGTAGCAGATGGTCACCCCGAGGTCGTTGCTGTCGAGGGCGGGGCGGAAGTGGCTGGTGCCTGCCATGTCGCTGTCGGTAACGCGCCAGCCGAACACGTATGCCGCCACCATACGGCTGTAAACGCTGTCGGGCATCTGCTTAAGGAGGTCCACCACGGCGGCGGCTCCTTGGCTGAAGCCCATAAGTATGAACGGACGGCCGTGGTTAAGTTTTTTGAGGTAGTAGTCGAATGAACGTCGCACGTCCTCCATCGGCATTTTCATGCGCTCGTTGGCAAGTGCCTCATCCACAAACGATTCCAGCGTGCATTGACGGTAGTAGGGCGAGAAATAGTTGAGGTCGCCGCACAGCAGATTGTCCACGCCCGTCATCTCGCTCTGCATATAGGCCCGGATGGTGTCGTTTCGGGTGTCGGCGTAGTGACACACCTGACCGTCGGCGGTGGTGTAATCACCTGTCTCGGTGGAGATTATGTAAAAGACATCGACAGCCGCGTTGCGGTCTTGGATATACCATTGCGAGTTGTCGGCGTAGTCAGGGGCATGGGGGATGGGCTCCGATTCGGCTTGCTCCTTCTTGTTGCAGCAGGCGGTAAGAAAAAGCGTCGCCGTAAGTGTCAGAAATACAGCGTAAAAGGTGGGCATGATATGACGTTTCATCGTATTACCAGCGTTTCAGGGTTATAGTGATGTTTTCTTCTGGCTTGGTCAAAGTCAGTTGGTTTTTGTCCTCCGAGAAACTGATTTCGAAAATGTCGTCGGAAATAACGATTTTTGTTCCGTCCGAGTTCAAACTCCAATTTTTGTATGGATTAGTTCCAATTCCAACCCTGCCGCTAAATTCATTGTCGTGTTTGCGATAACGGTTATCAAGTAAGAATTCCATCATCTCGCAGCTCTTTATATAGTTAAGTGTGGATGAATGTTTTGTGTTTACGATATTTTGGTCGGCAATCTCCCATTTGCCTAAAAGAAGTTCATTGACTTTATTAGCATCAAGCTTTTGACTGCTTTTGTTGGTGGTAACGGTTTCTTTTTTGTCGCCATCGGGGTTATTGCCATTAAAACGTTTGAAGATATAATAACCGCCTGCGGCTACCATAATGACAATCAGTGCGATAAGTGCTTTCCTGCTCATTTCTGCCCCTCCTCGTGCATTTGTATCAACGAAAAGATGGAGTAGTTGAGGATGTCGTTGTAGCTGCCCTCCACGCCTTCGGAGACGAGGGTGCGGCCGTCGTTGTCCTCAATTTGTTTCAGCCGTTTCAGTTTCATCAGGATGATGTCCACCATCGAGCTTACGCGCATCGAGCGCCAGGCCTCGCCGTAGTCGTGGTTTTTGTCGAGCATCAGGTTCATTGCCCCTATGGAGTGCTTGTCGTACAGCTCCATGGCGCGTTCCAACGGCAGGTCCTGCTCGCCGTCGAGTCCCAACTCGCACTGTATCAGCGCCATCACCGAGTAGTTGACCATTGCCACGAAACACGACTCAATGTCCTCGTCGATTTTGGCCACGCCGCACATCTGCACGCTGCGTATGCGGTTGGCTTTGATAAAAATCTGGTCGGTGAGCGACGGCAACCGCAAAATACGCCACGAAGTGCCGTAGTCGCGGGTTTTCATCTCAAACATTTTGCGGCATACCGCAAGTTCTTCCTCAAATTCTTTCTTGGTGTTCGACATTTTTTTGCGAAATATTATTTTTTTTCGTATTTTTGCAACCGATTGCAAATTGTACGCATCTTGCCCGTATCAACGGCTGCGACTGTTGTCTGGCTTGGTGCAACGATTTGTCAGTCAGCTGTATATGCTTTTGCCGTAAAGGCGATAATAAACTACAAATATACACAAAATTATCGAATAAAAAGCAGGTATATAAAAAAAGTGGGACGCAGTTTCTATAAATCAGGCACTTATTTGCCTTTGAACGAGAGACCGGCGTCCGTTTGAAAAGAAAGACAGACATGCTGCTGCGAAAAAAGATATATGATGGCGAAAAGCCGCTGGTTATGGGCATTCTGAACGTAACTCCCGACTCGTTTTACGATGGCGGACGTTACCTTTCGGACGAGGCCGTCGTTAGTCGTGCCCGCACCATCGTTGCCGAGGGTGCTGACATCATCGACATAGGAGCCGTCTCCACCCGTCCCGGTGCCGCAATGCCCGACGAGGCCGCCGAGCTGCAACGCCTGCTGCCTGTGCTCAGGCTGGTGCGCTCCGAGTTCCCCGAAACGCCCGTCTCCATCGACACTTTCCGTGCCCGCGTGGCCGAACGCTGCGTGGAGGCCGGTGCCGACATCATCAACGACATCTCCGGCGGACTCTTTGACGACGCGATGCTCTCCGCCGTGGCACATCTACAGGTGCCTTACGTGCTTATGCACAACCGCACCACCCCCGACCGTATGGCGCACGACACCCACTACGACGACGTGGTGGCCGAGGTGATACGTTTCCTCTCCGAAAAACTCGACATCCTGTATCGCCTTGGCGCAAAGGACGTTGTCATCGATCCGGGCTTCGGCTTTGCCAAGACTTTGGAGCAGAACTACGAGCTGATGCAAAACCTCGACGCCTTTGCCGTTTTCGACGAGCCTCTGCTGGTGGGAATCTCACGTAAGTCGATGATTTACAAGCTGCTCGGCAACAGCCCCGACGACGCCCTCAACGGCACCACGGCTCTCAACACCTACGCCCTTCTGCACGGCGCCAAAATACTGCGTGTGCACGACGTGAAAGAGGCCGTGCAATGTGTGAAAATAGTATCTCAACTAAAAAAATAACATCCGATGCAACTGCTTTTATTGAAAGGACTTCTGAACTTCTCCATCATCGACGCAATCGACATCATACTGGTTGCACTGCTGCTCTACGGCATTTTCAAGCTGGTGAAAAACACCAACGCCATACGTATTTTCTTGGGCATTTTCGTTATCTACATCCTTTGGCAGATTGTGGAGCTGCTGCAGATGCGGCTTTTGGCCGACATTCTGGGCAAATTCATCAGCATAGGCGTGCTGGCGCTGGTGGTGGTGTTCCAGCCCGAGATACGCCGTTTCCTGTTGCTGCTCGGCAGCCGTCCGTTCAAGGATACCAGCAAGATTAACCTTTTCAAGCATTTCACCACACGCAAGAAAAACATGCAGCAGCTGGAGCCGGTGATTCAGGCCTGCCAGCGTATGGCACAGACAAAGACCGGCGCACTTATCGTTTTCGGGCGCGGCGGCGACCTCAGCGAGATTATTGACACCGGCGAGAAAGTGAACTCCGCACTCTCGTCGGCATTGCTGGAGACCATCTTTTTCAAGAACACCCCCCTGCACGACGGCGCAGTGGTGGTGGACGGCAACAAGATAGTGGCCGCACGCTGCATACTGCCAGTGTCGTCCAATCCCGACATAAACCCCAACCTCGGACTGCGCCACCGCTCGGCACTTGGACTTACCGAACTTACCGATGCCGTGGCCATTGTGGTTTCTGAGCAGACAGGCTCAATGTCCCTTGTAGAAAGCGGCAACATACAGTACAACATTTCCACCACCGAACTGCGCGAAAATCTCGGCAAACTGCTGTCCGATTTCCAAGCGTAACACGTTACAAATCCGACACGACGGATGTTAAGCAAGTTAGTACACATAAGCGGGATTGCAAATCCCTATACTAAAGCGTGTCGGATTACAAATATGACACGACGAAAGCAAGGCAATATTAAAA
>JAEENM010000148.1 GCA_016283745.1 Bacteroidales bacterium
TGAAAAAAGCCGGCTACCTCACCCCCATCGACGACACCACGTTTTTTATCCTCAACGAGCACACGCACCGCGAAGAGGTAGAGCATTACCTCGACGGCATCGCCGAAGGCAAGAACATCGGGGTGCTTTCGGAGGCGGGACTGCCCTGCGTGGCCGACCCCGGCGCCATGGCCGTGCGGCTGGCGCAACAGCGTGGCATAGAGGTGGTTCCGCTGGTGGGTCCCTCGTCGCTGATGATGGCGCTGATGGCTTCGGGGTTCAACGGACAGAATTTCGCCTTTGTGGGATACCTGCCCATCGACAAGCCGGAACGCGTGCACGCCATAAAAGCGCTGGAAGCCCGTGCCAGCCACGAACACCAGACACAGATTTTTATTGAAACGCCCTACCGTGCACAACAGACGATAGAACTTTTGGCCAACACCTGCAACCCCAACACGATGATATGCGTGGCCACCGACATCACCCTCGACACACAGTTTATCAAATCCGCCACAGCAGCCTATTGGAAAAAGCACCTTCCCGACATCGCAAAAAGAAACACGGTTTTTTTAATTGGGAATTAGGATTTCGGAATTAATATTCTACCGTAGAGACGGTGCATGCACCGTCTGTACTACATGTTCAGCCTGTACAACATGTACCGTCTGTACAAATACAGCATGCCCGCAACGATTATATCCGTCGTGGTAGAAACGTTTCATGAAACGTATCTACAAATGTTTTTTTCGGAATTCTGGAGTTAATTGATTAAGAAAAGGGAAACAAACATCATAACGAAACTGATTATCATATATACGACAAGCAATACGCCGCGTCTTTTCTTTCGTTTCGGTGGCTCGTCATGCCATCTTTCTATCGACAGCTGATATTGACGGTCTGTATTTATGAAAAAAACGTTACATAAACAAATCACAAGTATTATTACGAAAAGCCATCCTTCCGACAACCCACAATTTGCACACCTCATAGGCAATATCAAAAGTGTAAGGATATTAGAAACCTGGATCAAAACGGATATACTTAAGGCAGAACCATCATCAAAAGAATGTTCAAAGTTATAGAATGGATTTACATCCTTCGTTTTGTCGGTTCTAATCCAAAAATCCCTAATCCTGTAATACAGATACCGATAGAAAAGCAAAATTTTCAGCAACATAGCATTTTTCAACTTTCAAACACTTCAAGGCGACATTTCATCTTTTTCCACAAAAACCACAGTGTCTTTCTCGGAATTTTTTCCACGAATGTTTATAGCACAATAGAGAGTGTCTTGTTTCTCAAAAATCGCAAACTTATATCTGTGAGTATATCTCCAATTGGTTTTGAAATGTCGAAACGTGCATTGTTTCTGACCTTTATAGTCTATGAGCCAATCATTTTCCCCATATTCATTTGGAATATCATAATACACACCATCCTTGTATATAATGACAGGACTATGATAAGTATCTGCGATAAGTAGTCCTAGCTGGATTTCAAAATCATTGGGGTTAAGATTCCCGAAATCAACTGTCAGTTTATTTCTATTGTTCAGCAAAAATATGCCAACAAATAACAGCACCGCAAACAGCACTAATAAAATAACATTTTTCTTTTTCATATTTTATCCTATAATAATCTTATTATCCGAAAATCAAAACTCTAATCCCATTTCAATTTTCAAGTACAGACGGTGCATGCACCGTTTCTACATATTTTCAACAAAAAAAACTTTCCATTTTCAACTCTCAACTTTCAATTTTCAACTTTCAACTTACCTGATGTCCTCTTCTTCATCCTCTTCTTCGTGCTTTTCGTGTTGTTCCCCGTTTTTTGGGGCGGTTTTGTTGAGTATGGCGTTAAAGAGATCGGTGTGCAGTTTCCATCCGCAGTGGCGGCAGTAGATGGCGTCCTCCATGTGGACTGTGGCACCGCAGTGGTAGCAAATTTTGTTGCCGCCAGCGTTGGTCTTTTCGGGGTCCTTGGCGGGCTCTTTGGGTTTTGCTGCGGCGCGACGCACAGCGTAGGCCTCGCTGCCGATGATGCCCGTAGGCACTGCTATCACGGAGTAACCTAACAGCATCGAGATGGTGGCTATAATCTGTCCGGTGGCGGTTATCGGCGCGATGTCGCCATATCCCACCGTGGTGATGGTGACGATGGCCCAGTAGATGGCCCTCGGTATGCTGGTGAACTGCGGGTTGCGGCCGTTTTCAACGGTATAAACTATGGTACCCAGAATAACGGCGGCCATAAACACGAACATCATGAAAACCACTATCTTACGGAAGCTGTTTTTCAAAATCAGCAACAGCGACTGCGAGTCGCTCATAAACTGTTTCATGTTGAGCACACGGAACACCCTGAGTATTCGCAAGATACGTATTGTGGTAACGGAGCCGAAAAACGGGAAGAACAACGCCAGATAGAAGGGGAAAATGGAGAGTGCGTCGATAATGCCGAAAAACGACACCATGTAGCGGAACGGCTTTTTCAGACAGTAGATACGCAGTATGTATTCGATGGTGAAGGCGATGGTAAGAATCCACTCGAGGGTGTAGAAGATGTAATGCAGGGCCGGCACCTTGCTCAGAAGGTTCACCGTGTCCATTATCGGGATGAGCACACTGATGAAGATGGCCCACATCAGGTAGATGTCGAAACGTTTGCCCGCCTTGGTGTTCGACAGGAATATTATCTGGTACAGCTCCTTTTTGGAGGGCAGTTTTATGCGGAATATCGCAAGCAGCATGGATATGTAACGCTCCACCAGTCGGTCGAGGTTGCGACGGCTGAAGAGACGACGCAGCCAGCTCCGTTTCTTCGGAGCTGTGCCGCCTTCCGGTGCCGGAGCGGGATTTACTGTTTTTTGTTCTTCGTTTTGCATAACGTTAGTTGTTCTCTTTTTTCAGATAATACAAAGTGGAGCAGCGCTGCGGTTGGAAAGCCGCCTTTGCCACACGTTGCACATCGTCGATGGTGATGCGGGCATACATCTGCGTCTCGTTGTTGGCCAGAGCCGCGTCGCCGAGATTCTCGAAATATGCTATACGCATTGCACGGTCGATACACTTATACTGCGAAAAGAGCAAAGTTGTTTCAACATTGTTCTTAACTTTTTGCAGCTCATACTCGTCAACAGGCTGTGTGGCAATGATTTGCAGCTGTTCTTCGATAGCTTTTTCGGCGGTCTCGGGACTTACGCCGTCGGCGATATAGCCTGTTACCAGAAACTGACCTTCGTCGATGTCGCCTGTGATGCAGGCGTCGATTTTGGTGAAAAGACGGCGATTTTTCACCAACTCGTTGTACATCCGCGACGAATTGCCGTTGGACAGGATGTCGGAGATAAGGTCGTAAACGTAGTAGTCGGGGTGCAGACGGTCGCACATCTTGTAGCTCTTGGCGATGACGGAAGCCGGCACATCGCGGTAAAGCACCTCTTTGCGGGCCTCGGTCTGCTCCGGCTCTATGGGCAACGAGCGACGGTTTTCGGCACCACGGGGAATCCCGCCGAACCATTTCTCCACAAGTCGCTGAACCTCTGCATGTTCGATATTGCCTGCAATGGACATAACGGCGTTGTTGGGACGGTAGAAACGGTAGAAGAAATCCTCCACCTCTTTCAAAGTGGCGTTTTGCACGTGGGCTATGTCCTTGCCTATGGTGCACCAGCGGTAGGGATGCACTTTATACGCCAACGGCCTGAGCATCAGCCACAAATCGCCATAAGGCTGGTTGAGGTAACGCTGGAGGTACTCCTCGGTAACCACGTTTTTCTGCACGGCGAGACTCTTTTCCGAGAAATCGAGCAGGTTCATGCGGTCGCTCTCGAGCCACAAAGCCGTTTCCAAGAACTGCGCCGGCAGGGTGATGTAGTAGTTGGTTATGTCGTTAGTAGTGAAGGCGTTGTTCTCGGCACCTACACTGTCGGCCACTTGGTCGTAGCTGGGGATATTGGCCGAGCCGCCGAACATCAGATGCTCGAACAGGTGGGCGAAACCCGTGAGTTCGGGATTCTCGTCGCGCGCCCCTACGTTATACAATATGTTCACGCTTACAAGCGAGGTGTTGCGCTCCTTGTGCGTAAGCAATGTAAGTCCGTTGGGCAGTACCGTTTTCTCGAAATCAATCATTGTTTTATTTGTTTCTCCTGCTCGTGGGGGTCAGTAAATCTTTTTTTATTCTCCTATTCGCCTACGGCGAAAGAAATCTTTTAAATCTTGTAAATTTTGTTTCGCCTTCGGCGAAGTTGTTTCTGTATATATTTTTATGTTCTCCTGCTCGCCTTCGGCTCGCGAGATCTTGTAAATCTTGTAGATTTGTTCGCCTTCGGCTCTCTGATTACTGAATACTGACAACTAGCTACTGACTACTGACCACTGACCACTATTTCCCTATACAGAAATAATCTATGCCATTGTCTTTCAGTTCGTTGTAGTTGTATATATTACGTCCGTCGAAGACAACGGGGGTTTTCATCGAGTGTTTGATTTTGTCCCATTCGGGAAGGCGGAATTCCTTCCATTCGGTTACAACTATCAGGGCGTCAACCCCTTCCACCGCTTCGTAAATATCCTTGCAATAAGTAACGGTGTCGCCGATGCGACGCTTGCACTCGTTCATGGCTATGGGGTCGAACACACGCACGGTACAGCCGGCCTTGAGCAGCTTGTCGATGATAACCAGCGAGGGAGCCTCGCGCATATCGTCGGTCTCGGGCTTGAACGAAAGTCCCCACAGGGCTATGGTACGGCCTTGCAGGTCGCCGCCGTAGTACTTTTTCAGTTTCTCGAAAAGTATGGCTTTCTGGTTTTCGTTCACACGTTCCACAGCTTCTATCACCTGCATGGTGTAGCCGTTGTCCTTGGCGGTGTGTATCAGCGCTTTAACATCCTTGGGAAAACAGGAGCCGCCGTAGCCGCAGCCCGGGTAAAGGAATTTCTTTCCGATGCGGGTGTCGGAGCCTATGCCCTTGCGCACCATATTGACGTCGGCACCTATAATCTCGCACAGGTTGGCAATGTCGTTCATAAAGCTGATACGTGTGGCAAGCATGGCGTTGGCGGCGTATTTGGTCATCTCGGCCGAAGGCACGTCCATAAAGATAACGCGGAAGTTGTTGAGCAGGAACGGGCGGTAGAGGCGTGCCATTATCTCCTCGGCGCGCTGCGACTCCACGCCCACCACCACACGGTCGGGACTCATAAAGTCCTTGATGGCGTCGCCCTCTTTGAGGAACTCGGGGTTCGAGGCCACGTCGAAATCTATTTTCAGGCCGCGTTTGTCGAGTTCGGCCTCGATGGCGGAGCGCACTTTTTTGGCGGTGCCCACAGGCACGGTGCTTTTGGTTACCACAAGTATGTATTTGGTCATATTCTGGCCTATGGTGCGGGCCACGTCCATAACAAACTTAAGGTCGGCGCTGCCGTCGTTGTCGGGAGGGGTGCCCACGGCGCTGAAGACCACCTCCACATCGTCCAGACAATTGCGGAGGTCGGTGGTGAAATGCAGACGGCCAGCCTGCACATTGCGTTTCACCATAGGCTCCAAGCCCGGCTCGTAGATGGGGATTATGCCGTTGTTGAGGTTTTCTATTTTTTGTTTGTCGATGTCCACGCAGGTTACATCCACGCCCATTTCGGCGAAACAGGTGCCTGTTACAAGCCCCACGTATCCGGTTCCTACTACTGCTATTTTCATATATTTTTGATTTTCAATACATTATTATTATTTTCGAACAAAAAGTCCGAAATATCCAAATTTGCAAATATACGATTTTTTTTTGATTTTGGTGAACTGTGGTCGAAGGTCTGAGGTCGGTGGTCTGGTTGATTTGTCAAGAAGCTAAGAAACTACAAGTGAACTGTAAACGTTTCGCTATAGTGGTATAATTGACTGATTTTTTGATGTCTTCAAGGTCGCGTGTCTCCGACAGGAATATTATCCGGGGGCTTGTGTCCCCCACTCTGCGAAAATCTGCGATTTTCTTGAAGGGGGTTATTGAGATTCCGTCGTGTCGGATTTGCAATCCTCACGCATGGAAATCGGACAGCAGTTTGCCGAGATTTTCGCGCAGTTCGGTGGTGGAAATGCTTTACTGTATGTTGCCGCTACGAGCAGATTCTGCATTTCGGGATGAATTGATATAGGCGTAACACGTTGAATAACAATAAATTACCCCCCCCCCGCATAGAAATGATCGAAAAGAAGTTGTCAGATAAG
>JAEENM010000149.1 GCA_016283745.1 Bacteroidales bacterium
TGGCATCGCAAAAGCCGTTGCCGCGAGCCACGTATTCGGGACTGTCCAAATCGCTCTCCACCTCCTGATAGTTGGCAATAAGCTGCCGGATTTCGGTAAGTCGGGATTTCAAATCATCCAAATCGGCCTGGAAAGGGAGCGTGTCGCCGGCAAAACAGAAAGACTTTTTCATCGGTTGTTATTTTATTATCTCGAACATAGTGCGACGGTTGTTCGCACGGCCCTGCTCGGTGTCGTTGGTGTCGATGGGACGGGTTTTGCCGTAGCCAACCGAGCGCACACGCTGACGGTCTATGCCTTTATCGAACAGATAGTTGGCCACCGCGTTGGCACGATCTTCGGAGAGTTTCTGGTTCATGGCGTCGGAGCCCACATTGTCGGTGTGACCGCTTATTTCAATGCGTATCTGTGGATTTTTCGCCATAAACTGCACCAGCTTGTTAAGCTCGGCCACCGACTCGTTTTTCAGCTCGGCGCTGCCCGTCTCGAAGAAAATATTTTTCAGCACGATGCTCTCGCCCACCTCGATGGGTTTCATAAAGATGTTCACCAGGAAAGGCTTGTCGGGGGTGCCGTTCTGCAACTCAATGTTTTCGGAGTAGAACAGGTATTTGTCGCACGAAATGTTGATGGCGTAGTTGCGGTTCACCGGAAGGCTTATCAGGAAAGTCCCCTTAACGGGGTCGGAACTCGTGGTGGCCACCTCCTTGCCGTCGGCCACGTCTATCACACGCACCGTAGCTGCGAGTTTGGCGTTGGTTTTCTGGTCGCACACTATGCCTTTCATATAGGTAACTGCCAATGGCTGAGCCTCTTTGTACAGTTCAAACTGATAAAGGTCGAGGCCGCCGAGCCCTCCTGCCCTGTCCGACGAGAATATTGCCGTGGTTCCCGAAGGGCTCACTATCATACTTGCGTCGTCGTCTTTGGTATTTATCGGGTAACCGAGGTTTTTTGGTTTGCTCCAAGTGTTCTCGTCTATTTTACGGGAATAATAGATGTCGAAACCGCCCATCCCTTTATGGCCGTTGGAGGCGAAGTAAAGTGTCTGGTCGTCGTAGTGGATGAAAGGGCATTTCTCGTCACCGGGGGTGTTGATGCTGTCGCCGAGATTTATCGGTTCCGACCAGCGTCCGTTGCGGAACACTGTTTTCCAAATGTCGTTGCCGCCCTTTCCGCCACGGCGGTTCGAGGCGAAATAGAGTGTCTTTCCATCGATGGAGAAGGAAGGCTGTGTCTCCCAACCGCCTGTGTTTACAGGATTTCCGAGGTTGCGCGGTGCCGACCATTTGTCGCCTTTGAGCGTGCACAGATAGAGGTCGCAGCTGCCCTGTCCGCCTTTGCGGTCGCAAGCGGTGAAGAACATCACGTGTCCATCCTGCGACACACACTCGGCGCCCTCGTTGCCGTCGCTGTTGAGGGGTGCAGGCATACGCTCGGCGGCGGTCCACTGGCCGTTGTCCTTGATGGCAACAAAAAGGTCCTCCTCGTTTGTTGAGGGCTGTGCCTCGCGCGGCGGCACCTTGCGGGTGAACACAAGGGTCTGCTCGTCGGCGGTGAGTGACGGCAGGTACTCGTCGTAGCGGCTGTTCACGGCAGAGCCCATATTCTTGGGGTCGAAGGGCACGGGATGAGCGTAGGCCCAACGGCGGAAGGCTATCTCCTCGAGGTTGAAAGTAGCGAGACTGATGTTCTTTTTGTCCTTTTTCTCGTAAGAGAGGAATTTGCGGTAGCTGGCCTCGGCTTTGTCGTTCTCACCGGCCTCTTTGTAGATGTCGCCGATGCGGAGCCACACTATCGGGTAATAGCTCTCGCTTATCAATGTGGCTTTCTCGTAGTTCTGCAAGGCTTGGAGGGTGTCCTTGGAGTCGAAATAGTAATCGCCGAGGGTGAGCGGCACCTCGATGAAGTTGGGATCTATTGTCATAACTTTCTCCAGCTCCAGAATTCCCTGCTTGAACTTGCCGCTGTACAGCACGTTCATAGCCTTCTCGAACTGGGTTATGGCTTTTTTGTTTTTGGAATAATAACTGTTCTGGGCAATGCCAGATATTGCGACGCACAATGCTATCGCAAAGAGCAAGAGGTGTTTTTTCATAAAAAATCCGGTTTTTGTGGTGGATGTCCGCTATTACAGATAGCAGTTGTACACAAAGTTCTTGATGCGAGGTTTCACAAAGTCGCGTTCTTCGATAAATGCCAGATGCCCCACTTTGTCGAGGAGCATTATTTCGGAGTAGGAAGGCAGTGTGGCCTGAGCCATCGCCAGTTCCACGGGGATACGCGGGTCGTTTTTGCCGTAGATGAAAAGCACCGGCATGTCGGCGTTTTCGAGCACCGTAAGCCTGTCGGGACGGTCGGCCATGCCGCGTTGCGCCGCCTCGATGCTTTCGAGGGTGGTCTCGATGGAGATGTCGCCCACTTCCTTAATCTCGCTGTGCAGGGTGGCACGTTTGCTTTCGTCGAAGAGGGCTGTTACGAACTCAAGGATGAATCCCGGACGGTTGATCTTGGCCTGATCGATGGTCTCCAACCGACGTTTGACCACCTCGTTGCTGTCGGCCATGGCGTGGGAGTGCACCAAACCGAAACCGCGTAGCATATAAGGATATTTCTCGGCGAAAGCGAGGGTTACGTATCCGCCCATCGAATGTCCGAGCATAACGCACTGCTCCACCTTGGCGGTGTCGAGCACGGCTTTCACCGCTTCGGCCATAAAGTCCATAGTGTGCACCGGACCAAAGACATCAGACCTGCCGTGTCCGGGCAAGTCGATGGCAATAACGCGCATATCACGCATATAGGAATAGGTGTAGGTGGCCCAAATCTCCAGACTGTTCATAAATCCGTGAAGCAGCACCAACACTTTGTCGCCCTGCCCCTCGTCCTGATAATGAATCTGTTTGCCGTTGAACGTTATGCTTTTATATATCATATCTACGTATATTTCTGATTACAAATATATTACTTAAACAAAAACAATCCAAGTGCCAGTTTTTGACATTGGCAAAAATACATTAAATAATAGTAGGAAAAACGGAATTTGCAAAAAGAAATTCCCAACGTATTGTTAATAAATAAGATAGCAATGACTATTCTTCGAAGAAAACAATCTCGACAGGTTTTACCGAGGAATTTCTTTTGAAATTCACATTGCCGTAGCCGGATGCCACCACCCTGCTTGGGTCGATGTAAAGTTTCGACAGGGCTTCTTTCAGGGCGTTGCTGCGTTCGAGCGATAGCTCATAAGCCTTCTCGGCGTCGGCAGCGGAGACGTTGCTTATCACCTCGACCTTGAGATTGCGGTTGGCTTTCAGAACAGCAGCTACTTGCTGCAATTCCACCTCCGATATTGGCAACAACTTGGCGGTACCTGGTTCGAACTCAACAGTTGGAAGAGGTATATGCGTATGATTCGACACACACGCCCTGAACTCAAACGCCTGGGGTTCTACTGCTGTACTGCCTCCACGCACTCTTATCAAAGGTATATAATAACCATCTGCCACACAACGTATTATGTAATTCTTTTTGGCAAAAACGTCTATCTTTAGCGATGTTATTGTATCCGACAACCTATAATGATGCTCTACAACATTGGTCTGCATGTCAACAATATCCAATTTGACATCCGATAAATTGCTAATTCTTTTGCAGTTCACAAATACAGTACTGTAGAAATGCCCCTTTGAGTGCTTAGTTTTGCAGCTATAAAGAGCGTAATGTTTAGTTGTAGGTAGATAGGTTGTGTAAAAAAGCGTTTCCTCATCGGGAGAGAGTGAGAGAGTGGTTTCAGAAAAACCAGTATTGGCAACTTTTCCTATATTCACCGGCTCGCTCCATTCTGTCCAAGAAGAGTTGTTTTTTCGTGTTGACATATATATATCGTAGAATCCCATTCCTCCCGTACGGTCGGAGGCGAAATACAACGTGGTTAGGTCCTTGCTCAGCACAGGCGAGCGTTCGCTGAAGGCGGAATTAACCACCGGACCGAGATTTATCGGCTTACCCCAGCCATCGCCCACACGCGGCATATAGTACATGTCGGTTGCCAAAGCCGTGTCGCCGTGGAAGAGCATTCCCGACTCGTTGACATTGTATCCGCCTTTGCGGTCCGACACAAACAGTATCCCCATTCCGTCAGGTGTAAAAGAGGCGTCGCCTTCATAATGCAAAACCGTGTTGAGCCCCTCGGCTTCGAAATCTTTCTTTTTCCAGGCTCCTTTCACCTCTGTGGCATAGAATATATCGCCATTCTGACCCACAAGCATAGTCCTTTCATTGTTGGAGAGGCCGAAAAAAGTTATGTCATTTCCATCGGCGGTATCGAACACCACGTCGGTTTCCGTGGTTTTCTTGCCTTTCTGCGGATCAACACACACAATTTGAGTTCCAAGGTTGGACACTTTGTTCGCAAATATCTTCCCCGAACGTGTCTGAAAGGGATGCGACAAATCGCCGCGGATAGAGTAAACCGCCGCAGGCTTGGTTTTGACATTTTCCGAAAGTATGTTCTTCAGCTCAAGGAACTTGGCGTTTTGCTTGTTTTCGAAACAAATCTCGTTCTTATCCATAATAGCTATGGCGGTCTTCCAGTTGGATTGCGCCAAGTAAGGCTGTATCAGGCGTTGCAACAGAACAAAATTGATGCCTTTACCCATAAATTTTTTCAGAAAGTCAGAGTACTTCGCCACATCTGCCTCGGTAAAAGTCTGCAAAAATGGTATTTTATCTATTTCGGCGGCTCTTTGTTTGTCTTCTTCAACAAGGAATTTTAACGGGAAATCAGGATTCTTTTTTTCGAAAAGAAGTATTGGTGCGAGATTGCCCTCTTCTGCATAACGCAAATAATATGCCTTGTACACATCGTTGTAGTGTTCATCCGTTTCAAACTCGGAGAGATAAATATGCAAGGCTTCACCGTCCTGACGGTCAATAATCATAGCCACAAGACTGTCCCTAGCCTGCTCGCTGATTGAGAGTTCGCTGTATTTCTGAGCGAAATCGGCATACTGTCGAGGGGTGGTGAGCGAGTAGAACTCCTTAACCACAAGGGTGTCGAGGTTTTTTAGCACTATGGTGTATTTGTCACTTGACGGGAAACGACGCAGAAAACGGATATACTCCTCGGAATTGTTTTTTTCAACAGCTATGCGGTAGCAGATTTCGCTTTTCTGAGCTTCGGCCAGCTGTTTTATTTCGGGATAGTCGTATTCGGCCAATATCTCGTCTATGCTCTGCTCCGAGGTGCAGGCGTTTATCCTTCCTTTGAGGAGATTTTTCAGATTTTCCACTATCGTGGAGCGGTTATAGGTGTTTGAGGGGTTGTCGAGATATTCCTTGTAGGCCTTTTCGGTGTTCAACTCGATGGCCTTGTTGTAGGAATAGACGCTCCGCTGCTGTGCCAGTTCCTTGATAATCAATTTGTCGTCGGGGAAAGCACGCATAAAAGCCTCCGTCTCGTCGGGCTGCACCCCGTTTTTGACGTATTTGCGGGCCTCATCGACGATCATCTGGCGTCGCTGACGCAGTCCCACTATGGTAAAACCTCTCTTTATCAACCGGTTCACCTCACGGTAACGTTTCTGGTCGCCAATCATAGTCCTGTAGCGGGTTTCGGAGACCTGTATGTAGTCCATCGCCAACGGCAGGTTGCGCATCGGGTTGTCGGGCTCGGAATAGAAATAGGCAAGGGCGGCTATGTTGGCAACATCCTCGGGCGACCGCAGGTAGTTGTCGTGCAGTTTGGCGTACTGCTTGCGATAATGTTCAAAACGGCTGGTGTCGTCCTGGGCAAAGGTGTCGAAAGAGAACGTCAGCAGAAACGCAAACAGCGAAAGCGATATAAAATAACGTAACAAACGCATTATCAAACCTATAAGGTATTGGGAATTAGTTCAGGGTTATGGATTTCATTATCTGCTCGAACTCGGCCTGCTTTTGGGCAAACGACTCTTCGGTGGTCTCCAGACGGAACTCCACCAAAGTGGATTTGTTCACGAAATAAAGCATGTAGAACTTGTTCCGTTTGGCACTGTCGTCGTCCTTGTACAAGCCCACATAGCCGATGGCATCCTTGCATGGCAGGAAGGGCGACGATGAAAACTCATCGACAATAATGAACGGCTGCTGCATAAAACGGTTCATTGCAAAATCGAAGGAGTTGTCCTTGCCGATATTGTTTTTCACATATACACGTATAAACGGCAGTGTGGTGTCGTTGTCCTTCGAAACCACTGGCACACTCGAATAAAGGTAAACATGGGTGTTGGCATCGACATTCACCGTTTCAAGGTATTTCCATTTGCCTTCGGGCAATGTAAACTGAAAATTGGATTGCGGAAGCGTTATTTGTGCAAAAAGAGGTCCCGCTGAACCCAAAAACAAGGCCACTGCTATGGCCAATATATTTAATTTATTACGCAATATGCTCATTTTCAAACATTTTTAATCCCTCGCACGGGGAGATACATTTTGCAAATTTACGTTTTTTTTCACAAAAAAACAAGTGCCACATAATATGACACTTGCTTTGTTCTATTCTTACGGCCACAGCTACCGCAGTACCTGAATGGCACCGCTGCGCTGCACATCGCCGTTGTGTCCCTTGCCGATGAAATGGTAGAAGTATGTACCCGTGGGCACTTCCGATGGATCCCAAAATTCGCTGGGGTCGGAGATGTTCTTCTTGTAATACAGACGTTTGCCCATTGCATCGTAGATGGAGAGCTCGAAAATCGGGAAACCACCTCCGTCGATAAGGTTCTTTATCTCGAACACATCGTTGATGCCGTCGCCATTGGGGGTGACGGTGTTGGGGAACTGCAGGAAGTCGTTAACTATCTGTATGGTGTGTTCCACAGTGTCGCGACACTCCACTATGTTGCCGGTAGGACTTGAGATGTTGGCGAAAGCTATCAGTTTCACCTTGTACAATCCGGGCAGCTCGTCGATATCGCCCTCCCAGGTGTAGGAGGTGTCCTTGGCGGCGAGGGTGGTAACGGTGATGTTTTCGTTCTTGTCGTACTGTATCTCCCATAGATAACGGTTGTCGGGCAGGTCGGGGGTGGTTTTGTTCTTTAGCTTCACCGTAGGCTCCTGCACACGCGGGAAAGCGGGATTCCAGCCGAACTCAGCCTCGGGACTGTCGAACACGCGCACCAAACCGGGGTAGATAAGGGAGTCCTGACATCCGTTGTCGGTGATGGCGTAGAGTCTAAGACGGTACTCGCCGGCGGCATACACGTGCTGCGGCGACCTCTCGGTGGAGATGATGCCGTCGCCGAACTCCCAACGGTAGTGGGTGGCGTTCATACTGGTGTTGTCCACCTTAAGTATAAAGGGCGAGCATCCCTCGATGGGATACACGTTGGTTTCGAAATTGGCCGTTGGCTGCGGCGACACTTCAATGACCACTGTGTCGCGGGTGCGGCAGTAGATGCCCTCGTCGTGGTTGGTAACCTCCACCTCGTAGGTGGTGGTCTGTCCTGTAAAGGCCGGAGTTACTATCACCTGTGTGGTGTCGAAAGTGGGCTCCCACATAAATGAGTAGGTGGGCAGGTGCGAGTGGGCGTCGCCGGCGTCGAGGCGTACTTGCTCCACATCGCAGATGGTGCGGTCGGGGCCAAGTTTAGGCTGCGGGTTCCACACGGTGGTGATGGTGGTGTTGGTGTCCCACACACATCCGAACTCATCCACAATACGTATGCCCACTGGGAATGTGCCGGCGGTGTCGGTGGTGTAGATACGTGCCTGCGAACTGGTGAGCAAGTCCATCTTAACTCCCTCGCTCGGCGACCAGATGATGGTGTCGATACCCACTTGGTACTCGCAGTCGGAAATCTGTATGTTGCACAAGTCCATGCTCCAACTATACACCCAGCCGTTGTCGCTACCCCATTGGTCGCAAATCTCGATAGCCCATTGTCCGTTGAGGGGACAGCCAACCAACGTCGAGAAATCGTCGGTAGGCACATAGTATCCTGATTTGTTGGCATAGTCGCTAGAGTCGGTAGTGCTGAATGTTTGTATGCCTGCAACGCCGCTAGTGCTAATAAAACCGGTGGGCATTGTGTTGAAATTGTGTGTTACCTGAACATTAGGTCCGTTGTTTACACATCCACGGCTGTTGTCGTAGTCGCTGTTGAGCGACCAGCAGTAGTTCCAACCCACGCCGAATGGATTATATATAGAGTCACACACATGGTTTGTCGGGTCCCAAGTGTGATGGCTGTTACCGCCGTATGGCAGTCCCATGAACTTGCTACCACCGCCGCCGCAGGTGCCGGAGGGCTGTGCCTTAAGCATGGCCTGGTTCCCGTTGGGACACACAATTGCGATACTTATGTCGCCCATATATTCGTGTTCCATATTAACACAGATGGAGCATATATCCTCCTTGGATTCCAGCTTTTTACCGGAAGGGAACTGGTTGAAAGTTACCGGTGCACGGTAGCAGTTGCCTAACTGTGGACAGTTGGGGCCGTCGGGGATAAAGGTACGCACCCAGTTGGTGGCCGTAGCCTCGTTCTTGAACTCAATCTTGGATACGTTGATAGTGGAGTTAACGCTGTAACCCACATCGATAGGCAACGAAATATTATTGCATATCGTACGAAGCGGGTAGATGGTTTTTATGGGGTTCTGCGCCACACGCACACGCACTTGTTCGAGCTGTGTGGAGGCACATTGTTTTTTGTCGGTAATCATCAGGTTCACTGTGTAGCAGCGCACCTCGGTGAAACGGAACACAGCCTCGGTGGCGCCCCGTGCATAAAGCGAGTCGTTGGGTGTGAACGACCACTGGAACACCGTTGTGGGGTCATCGCCGGTATAATAGCCGAACTCTGTGCCGTAAACGCCGTGGGCATTGAGCTGTATGCTGTCGTCCTTACAGATGTCGATGGTCTTGTAGTACAAAGTATCCACACCTGCCTCGTTGGAATCGATGTCGAAAGTCATTTTAGTCTGCAACGGAAGACTGCGGCCTCCCGCAATTTTGAAATAGGTGTCTTCGATAACGGGATAGCTATTCTCGCAAGGGAATCCACAGATTACGTTAATCTCGAAACCTGTGCCATTGTTGTTGTCGTCGTTGGTTTTGAAACGCACAGTAAGACAACCTGTTGTGTTGTTTGTGGTAGGATACACTCGTTTGTTGAGCATGGAGTTGCTGTTGTTGGCTTTTATTATAAGCCTGTCGGATGTGGAAGGGCCGTCATAGACGAAGATAGTGTCGCTCGGGTCCACATCAAAATTGAGGAAGGTGAAACCCATGCGGTAGGAGTTGAGCTGGCAGGTGCCGCAGAAAGTAATGGAGTAATCGCCGCCGGCATGGTAATCGCCGTTAACGCCACCGTCGTCGTAGAGGAAGGCACCCTCGCTGGTGATGGTGATGGACTGCCCGTTAGTGGTGGCGTTGAGGTTGTATGTGGGAGCTTGGCTGCGTGCCACATACGCCATCAGGAGCATTATTATGAGTAATATTTTTTTCTGCATCGTTGTTTTCCCTTTCGTACTAATTGTTTTCTATCCGCGCACAGATTCCGAAGATGGTGTTGATGTCCCTCAGCACCAGATACCGTACGCCATTGCCCACGTTAACACGGAAATAAATGAAATCGTGGTAGTGGCGGTACTGGAAATCCTCGAAATTGTAGGCGTAGTAGCTGAAGGTATTGCGGTCGATACTCACGTTTTGTGCCAGATTTTGTCCCGTAGCTTTGCTGCTGACGTCGGAGATGTTGTACACCACGGCGTTTTGCGGCAGGGTGTCGGACCAATAGAAGGCGTTGTAGGCAAAATGGCAGTAGTGCTGTATTTTCTGTTGTGGCTGCTGCTCGTAAACCCCCGGTACGGAGGCGAACTTAGGACGCACGAGACTCTCGCAGTCCTGGGCCACACAGGTGTTGACAGCGGCTATCACAAAAACAGCCACAACACACCACAATTTGTTACGCTTATTACCTTTCAGCATATTTCTTGTTTTATTTTTCAAATACGTAAGCCGAAGCAACTACGCCGCAACGCCGTATAGCACAAAACATTACGCGCAAAAACAGCATTTTTTCGCATAATTGCTCCAAGGCACAAAGATACGTTTTTTTTTTGAGAAAAACAAATTTGGTGGAAAAGATTTTCAGATTGTCGGATTTTCAGATATTCAGATTGTCGAAGTTACAAAAAAGTATCTTTAATAAAAAACACGAATTGCACGAATTAACACAAATAATTGTGAGATTCGTGAAATTCGTGTTCAAAAGGTTATTTCTATGTGAAAAATTTCCACTTTCAATTTTCAACTTGCCCGAACTCACTCCTATCTCTTTATCACCAAGCTGCGGGATGTGGTTTGGCCGTCGGTGGTTTGGATGCGGAGCACGTAGGAGCCGTTTGGATAGTCGGACACGGGTATCACCACTTTTTGGGAAACGGTTTCCTGCGTTGCTACCAATTGCCCCAATGTGTTGAACATTTTTATGCTGACAATATTTTCTCCTTCAACAACGACCTTATCGGCAGCAGGATTGGGATACATCTTCACTTCGACAGCCGAAGATTGCGCAATACCAACGGTTTGTTCGCCTTTCAAATCCATGCTCCATCTGAAAAGCCAACCGTTTTCTGATGACCAAAGATCGCAAATCTTGATTGCCCACTCACCGTTAAGGGGACATCCTACCAAAGCAGAAAAATCGCCAGTTGGCAAATAATAGCCCGATTTGTTGGCATAGTCGCTGGAGTCGGTGGTGGAAAATGTTTGCATCCCTGCCGGACCAAACGAGCTCTGAAATCCTTGTGGTAATGAAGCAAAATTGTATGTTAACTGAATATAATTGCTTCCACCAAAATATCCTCTACTTTTGTCGTACTCATTGTCGAGCGACCAGCAGTAGTTCCAGCCAACGCCGAAGGGGTTGTAAATTGAGTCGCTCTCATGGTTTGTCGGGTCCCAAGTGTGATGGTTGTTGCCTCCGTATGGCAGGCCCATAAATCCACCCGAACCACTGCGAATAGAATCTGTGCCAAGATCTCCTTTAAGAACTGCCTCGTTACCATTCGGACACACTATTGATATCATCAAGTCTCCCATATAGGAATGTTCCATATTCACACAAATGGAGCTGATATCCGTTATGGATTCCACTGTTTCGCCCGACATAAACTGGTTGACCGTTACCGGAACGATAACGCAGGAATCGGAATTTGGGGTTTGGGGAGCATCTGGTATGAATACTCGTCCCACATGATTTACTTGGCTGTATGCGATGCCAGCCAACAAAAGCATTGCTACGAAAGAAAGTTTTTTACACATAATGGTTTTCTCCTTTTCATAATGCGGACTTCTTGTTTTACATTATTATTTGCCAATCATCCGGCTCCGCCGAAGTCCTTTTAACGAAGCAGACAAAACGACACTGCAAAGTTACAAATATTTTCCGATTTTACAAATTTTTTGGCAACAATTTTATAGGGGGGGGTAATTAGTTGATAATTAACAGTTTACAATTAATAATTAATAGCTGAATATTGCATTTTTCGACAAAAAATCGTTTTTTTTTGTGCAAAAATTCGCAAAATTGCGATTTTCGTTTTTACAAATTTGCATTTCAAGCAGGATATTTCGCATTGGTTTTGATGAGCACTTTGGCACGTCTCTACAAAAATCCAATCACTCATCACTTTTTATAATCAGGACACTCAATTTATTTATTTCCAAATATTTAAATCACATTTCAAATTCCGAAATCCGAAATCCGAAATCCGAATTAAAAAAAATCGTATCTTTGCAAATGGCTAAGGCAAGGTCGCCTGTTGCCAACTATCTATAAATTAACGAAATGTCGCTAAAACCGCTGATAAAAAATCCTATCGGGAAGAACAACCCCATCACCGTGCAGGTGCTCGGCATCTGTTCGGCATTGGCGGTTACAGCGCAGATGAAACCGGCCTTGGTGATGGCCATCTCGGTAACGGTGGTGGTGGCGTTTTCCAACCTCGTCATCTCGCTGTTGCGCAACACCATACCGCCGCGCATCCGTATCATAGTGCAGCTTGTGATAGTGGCAATGATGGTGATTCTGGTGGACCAGTTCCTAAAAGCCTTTTTCTACGAAACCAGCAAGCAACTGTCGGTGTTTGTGGGACTTATCATCACCAACTGCATAGTGATGGGGCGCTTAGAGGCTTTCGCCATGAGCCACAAGCCGCTAGAGTCGTTCGTCGACGGCATCGGCAACGGTATCGGCTACGGCACCATACTGCTGATAGTGTCGTTTTTCCGCGAGCTGTTCGGCTCGGGCACACTGTTCGGCTACAGCGTGATACCCCAGAGCTGGTATGCCGAAAACGGCGGTTTCTACCAAAACAACGGACTTTTCATACTACCGCCCATGGCCCTGGTCATAGTGGGGGTGATAATTTGGATTCAGCGCTCCCGCAACAAGGAGCTGTGCGAAAAAAACTAACGAAAGATGGGCAGCTACGTAAACATTTTCATACAGTCGGTGTTCGTGGACAACATGATTTTCGCGTTCTTTCTGGGGATGTGCTCATATCTGGCTGTGTCGAAAACCGTCAAGACCTCATTCGGACTTGGCGTTGCCGTTACTTTCGTGATGACCATAACGGTTCCCGTCAACTATCTGTTGGACAAATACATACTACGTGCCGGCGCCCTCACTTGGCTTAGCGAGAGTCTCGGCGGCGTGGACCTCAGTTTTCTGTCGTTCATCATATTCATCGCGGTGGTGGCCGCCATTGTGCAGATTGTGGAGATGGTGGTGGAACGCTTCTCCCCCGCCCTTTACAACAGTCTGGGCATTTTCCTCCCGCTGATAGCTGTCAACTGCGCCATCCTCGGCGCGTCGCTGTTTATGCAGGAACGCGGCTACCAGAACATCGGCGAGGCCACGGTGTTCGCCTTCGGCTCTGGCATAGGCTGGCTGTTGGCAATAACGGGTATAGCCGCCATACGCGAAAAACTGCGTTACTCGCAGATACCCGTCCCCCTCAAAGGTCTGGGCATCACTTTCATCATCACCGGACTGATGGGCATCGCCTTTATGGCTTTCCTCGGGATAAAATTCTAAATTCCTTATAATGAAACGCTTACCTTCACTGTCGAGAAACTTCGCCTTTGCCGTGAGGTTTTATCTGATGTGGGTGGCAGTGTTCTCCGTGGCACGTGTGGCCCAGTTGCTGCTCAACCTCGGCAACGTGGAGGGGACTCCTTTCTCCGACATTTTAAGGATGTTCGTGGTGGGACTTCGGTTCGACACAGTAATCTGCTGCTACCTGCTGATACTGCCCCTGCTGCTGGTTTCCATCGAGACCTTTGCGGGACGCGAGATTAAGGCTCTGCGCGTGGCGACAATGGCGGTGGCCGTGGTGGAGAGCATCCCCGTTCTTTTGCTGCTTGCCGCCGACATCCCATACTACCAGCATTTCGGCAACCGTTTCAACGTGATGGCCTTCGACGGACTGGGTGGCAATTTCGGCACGGTGTTCAAAATGATTGTGGAGGAGCCTACTTTCGGACTGATGATAATCCCTGCCATCGCCGTGGGAATAGTGGTTTGGATTGTGCTGAAAAAGATAATCCGCAGCAAACGTCCCGCTCCGAGCAACCGCATTGTACCTAATATATTATACACCCTTTTGCTGCTTGTGCTACTGTTTTTCGGCATGCGCGGCAACGCCAATTTCAAGACGCGTCCCATACAGCCGGGGCTGGCGTTCTTCTCCAATAACCAAACCGTCAACCAGTTGGGGCTGAACCCCTGCTATGTGTTTATCCGCAGCCTGTCGCGACAGGACCAAGTGGAGCTGCATTTCTGCGACGACGACGAGGCCATTGCCGAGGTGCAACGCCAGCTGGGCATCACCGCCCCCGATGCGTCGTACCCCATACTCCGCAAAATATCGCCGCAAGGCAACGGACACCGCTACAACGTGGTGTTTGTGATAATGGAAGGGATGTCGGCCAACAACCTGAGCCACCACGGCTACCCCAAGGCCATCACCCCGTTCCTCGACTCGTTGCTGCAGCACAGCCTCTATTTCGAGAACTGCTACACCAGCGGCGACCGCACCTGTCTGGGCACCTACTCGTCGGTGGTGTCGTACCCCACCATCTACGGACAGCACCCGATGTACAACACCCCCGTGAGGACCTTCAACAGCATTGCCTACGAGCTGAAAGCCAACGGCTATGCGACCAACTTTTTTGTGAGCCACAACAAAAATTTCGACAACACCAACGCATTTATGATGGCCAACGGCTACGACAGACTGTACTCCGAAGAGGACTACCCGCCCGAAGCACTGAAAACCATCTACGGCGCCCCCGACGACTACCTGCTCGACTTCGCCGTGAGACGGATGGACACCCTTGCCAATGGCGGCACACCGTTTCTTGCCACCATACTCACCGTGAGCAACCACCAGCCGTATTACATACCCGAAAAATACCGAGATGCCGACAAAGCGGAATGGGAGCAGGCGGTGGCTTTCTCCGACGACGCCCTGCGACAGTTCTTCGCACAGGCCGCCACCCGCACATGGTTCGACAGCACGCTGTTTGTGCTTGTGGCCGACCACGGCAATGCCAACGACAACACCTATCCGCTGAGTATCAGCTATTTCCACTCGCCGCTGATATTCTACGCACCAGCGTTTCTTGCTCCACAGTCGCTCGAATGCATGGCTTCGCAAACCGACATTTTCCCCACCATTATGGGAATACTGGGGCTGCCATACTACAACAACACTTTCGGAATAGACCTGCTACACGAAAACCGCCCCTACTCCAGCATGATGAACTCGTCGGGTTACGGAATCATTGGCAAAGAGTGGTATCTGGTGTACCTCACCGACAGCGGCAAAAAAGCCCTCTACCACTACCGCGACGGCGACCCCGCCGACCATATCGCCCAGCACCCCGACATTGCCGACAGCATGGACAACTACGTCACCAAACAATGGCAAGCCGCCGCACACATTCTGAAAACCGGAAAGACTTTCTACAAGCACTGAATTACCAAAAAGGAACAGTCACAAACCTATGGAAATCAAAAACATAAAACCATCAACCAACTTTATGTTCGTGGCAAAGAACTACCTGTTCTGGGTTGTGGTGTTTTTCCTTTTCCGCTTGGCCCTGTATCTCATCAACAGCGGCGACATGGACGACTGCGGTGTGGCGGACAAAGTGCGAATGTTCCTTATCGGACTGCGTTTCGACACCGCCATCGCATGCTACCTTCTTGTACTTCCAGCCTTGGTGGCAACGATCGAGACATTTGCAAAACGTCGCCTGCGGGCAATGGACATAGGTTTTCGGGTGATTTACACGATATCGGCCGTTGCCGTACTGCTGATAATGGCGGCGGACATACCTTATTTCCAGAACTTTTTCCAACGGCTGTCAGTGTCGGTTTTCAACGAGATGGAAGGCAATTTCGGTACCGTGGTGAAAATGATTGTCGGGACACCCGCCTTTTTGCTGATGCTCGTGCCCGTAATTGCTTTATCCATAGTATTTTGGGTATTCCTAAAAAAGACACATCCTGCCGACAGCAAGTGCAAAGCCGACAAAACGCCCACAAAAATCATTTACAGCCTTCTGCTTTTCGCACTGATTTTCATAGGCATGCGTGGCAACGTGAATTTCAAACAAGGTCCCATCCACACCCGTGACGCATATTTCTCCACCAGCCACATACTCAACCAGTTGGGACTGAACCCCTGTTTCGTTTTTATCAAAAACACCAAACAGTCCGCACTGTTCGACATCACGTTCACCGACGATTCCACGGCTCTGGCCGAATCGCAACGGCAGCTCGGCATAACCGAACCCGACAAGGAGTTCCCGCTGATGCGGATGGTGGAGCCTTCGGGCGAGGGACACCGTTACAACGTGGTGCTGGTGCTGATGGAAAGCATGTCGGCGTACAACATGCAGTATTTCGGCTACGAAAAAGGCATCACGCCATTTCTGGACTCCCTTGCGCACGAGAGTCTGTTTTTCGAGAACTGCTACACCTCGGGCAAAGTCACAAGTCGCGGCATATACTCCAGCATTGTAGGGTACCCCACCATCTACGCCTACCAGCCGCTGAACATCGCGCCGATGCGGCGGTACAACAGCATGGCCTACGAGCTGAAACGGCACGGCTACAGCTGTAATTTCTTCGTAAGCCACGAAAAAGAGTACGACAACTGCAATAATTTCCTACTGATGAACTCGTTCGACAAAGTGTATTCCAAGGAGGACTACCCCGAATCGGCCATAGCCAACAGCTGGGGCGTCGCCGACGATTTCCTTTTCGAATACGCTTTGGGCAAGATGGACAGCCTCTCGGAGTCGGGACCCTTTTTCACCACCCTACTCACCATCAGCAACCACGAGCCGTTCGTTATTCCTGAGAAATACCGCACTCCCGACAAAACCGAGCGCGAGCAGATGGTCAGCTACTGCGACGACATGCTGCGGCAGTTTTTCGCGAAAGCGTCGCAACACCCATGGTTCGACAGCACCATTTTCGTGCTTGTGGCCGACCACGGCAAACCCCTCGACAACACCTACCCCCTGCCGCTGAGCCTCTACCACTCGCCCCTGATCTTCTACGCGCCTTCCGTCATAAAACCGCAAATCAGCGATGCGATGGCCTCGCAGAAAGACATCTTCCCCACCGTGATGGGAATCCTCCAGATGCCTTATTGCAACAACACTTTCGGAATCGACCTGATGCGCGAGAGCCGTCCCTACGCCATGATAATGAACGAACAAGCCTACGGCATCGTCGGCAAGGAGTGGTATATGGTGCGGCAAACCGACACAGATCTGAAATACCTGTTCCGCTACCGCGACAGCGACCCTACCAACCACATCGCCCAATACCCCCAAGTGGCCGACAGCATGGAACAATACGCCTTTGCGCAATGGCAAGCCGCCATCTACCTGTTGAAGACAGGAAAAACTTTTTATAAGCACTAAAAATTTGGGGTGATTGCGTTACTCCCCTTTCAGCCTTTCTTCCAACGCGCGGTATTCCTCGAGGGCGTTCCAGATGCCGTCCTCCGAAAGCACTCCGCGTTTGAGGTCGGCGGGCAGGAGTCCGGCCTCGTCGTCGGCACGGTCGCAATGCCATCCGGCACTGCCGAGATATTGGTCCAAAGCAATGTATTCCGTCTTGGCTTCGGCGAAAGCGTCCAAGGCCGAGTTCAGCTGCTCCACGGCGACTTTCAGACGTTCCAAACGTCCCTCCATTTCGGTAATTCGGTCGATATTCATATTTCGGGAAACGGAAAAAAACTCGGTTTATTGCCGAAAGTGCAAAATAGAACAAGATTTTTGCGAGATACATATAATTATTTTTGCAAGCACGTAATAAAAAAACAAACTTGACGTTATAGGCTTTCGAAATGAGCGAGTACCTAATTATATCGACCTCTGTGGACCTGATGCGCACAGCCTCGGACAGCATAGTTTTTGTGTCGTCCGACGGCAACTATTCGTCGTTTATGTTCACCAGCGGCGACTCGCGCATCGTAACCCTACAGTTGGGACAAGTGGAACAACTTATCGCCAAACAGCTCACCAACACACGAAGCAACTTTATCCGACTGGGTAAAAGCTTGATAATCAATAGGAACTATATAAACTACATAAACGTGCCAAAACAACAGCTGGTGCTCTCCGACGAACACAGCTCCACACACTCGCTGACAGCATCGAGAGAAATGCTGAGAAATTTGAAAAACATTATTGAGAAAGAACTGGAACAGCAATGAAAGAAACGTACGAAATAGGAGACAACGAAGTCCGCGTTGTTGGCGGCGATGACGACAAAGGTCGCAAACCGCGTCTGCGCCGGATTATTATTGCCATTGCTGCATGCGTGGCTTTGGCCGCAATAGCAGTCATTTTAGCAGTTGTACTTATACAGGACAAAGATCCCGAAACACACGGCATCGGCACAACCGATGTGCAGGGCACAGCCAACGTCGCCACCGCCGCCGATTCCATCTGGTTCTGCAACACCGACAACTCCCGAGCTTCCGAAATTGCCCTCTCCGACACCCTTATCGACTCCATAAACCTTCAAATACTCACCCCTTACAACGTATCGCCCGAACTGTATGTGGGACAGATAGACACTGCTGACAAAAGCATACTGTTCGCCTCGCAGGCAGCCGACTTGGCAAGGGACCGCGGCAAAATCGTGGGTGCTTTCGTATGCGCCGGCGAACCGCTTTCGTGGGGACTTTCGAAGAAAGGCTACTGCGCCATTTTCGGTGACAGCATCACGGTTGGCATGGCCGAGAACTCGCCTCTGTTCGAGCAGGCCACCGATGTAGGCGGATATTTCTTCCGCCAGTATCCGGCAGTGAGCAACGGCAAAATGGTTGAGAACAAACCGCAAAACAGCTCTTTCCGCCGCGCCTTGTGCACTTTGAACGGCAAAATCTGCGTGATTTTCACCCCCGACCGAGTGCTGATGAATGATTTCAGCACCGCACTTGTGAAACTGGGCGTGAAGGACGGAATTTTCCTCGTGGGAAGCACGGCACACGGCTGGTACCGCAGCCCCGACAACGACAATGTGGTGCAGCTCGGATTCCCACGTGCCCCGAGAATGAAGAATGTCAATTACTTGATTTTCCGCCGACAGTAAGTCTGGAAAAAAGATAAACGCAGCTCCCACCGAGGAGCTGTTTTTTTTTGCATCAAGCTGACAAAAAAAGTATCTTTTCCATTCTTTTTCGAGCAAAAGACAGCCTTTTATTACCCTTCTCAATGTATGAAATTACTCCCGAAACGCAATTTCATACAATAAACGGCATATTTCGTACAATGGACGGCAACAACGGTGTTTTGTGTCGGCAAATTGCGTAATTTTGCTTCATCAAAACATCAAAATTATGGTTAGAAAAATAATAACAACATTGACATTGGCAGCCGCCGCCCTTGTGATGGCCTCCTGCGGCGGCAAGGTAGAGTATGCCGACACTGTGAACGGCATTTACTACTGGAGAGGCGTGTACGACCTGGACAACAAGGAACAGGAATTTCTGAAACAAAACAACATCCGCAAGATGTACATGCGGTTTTTCGATGTGGAGGAGTGCAACTACTACGTCACCGAGAAATACGCACCTATGTACACTCTAGAACTCCGGAGCAAGCTCCCCGACAGCGTGGAAATCATCCCGACGGTTTTTATAACCACTTCGGCCATAAAGGATTACGAAAACTACTACCAACACCTCGCCCGTCGTATCTATGCTATGTGCGACAGCTACGACATCACGCCCAAGGAGATACAGTTCGACTGCGACTGGACCACCTCGACCCGCGAGAGCTTTTTCGCTTTTCTGAAGGATGTCCGCACGGAGCTGGAGCAGTATTTCCCCGGCATACGCCTTTCGTCGACCATACGCCTGCACCAGCTGCAGCAGACGCCGCCGCCCGTCGACGAGGGTGTGCTGATGTGCTACAACACAGGCGATTTCAAGGATTTCAACACCAAAAACTCCATACTCGACATAAAGGACGTGAAACCTTATCTGAAATACCTGAAAAGCTACGACCTGCCCCTTTCGCTGGCACTGCCGACCTACGACTGGATTGTGGAATTCGACAGCGACAAAAAGTTTTCGTATCTGAACAACTGGGTGTACTTTCCTGCTGACACTGTCAGGGTCGGTGAAAACCTGTGGCGTTACAATAATTATGATGGAAACAGCAGTTATATGCGGCACGAAAGAGTGTCGGCAAAAACGATTCTGGAGACCAAAGACCTTGTGCAGAAGGCCTACGGCAAAAAGATGAACATTATTTTATATCACCTCAATAGCTCACAATTAAAAAAATACACAAACGATGAAATCGAAGATTTTTACCTTTAGCATCATCTTGCTACTGCTGTCGGGCAAGACAATGGCCTGTGGAGGAAGCTTTTACATGGATCCCTCGCTTCATTACATTTTCCACCTCGGATACCCAAAAAGTTACGCCCACAACGACTATTACACCGACTGGAAAGTAAAGAACGACAAAATTTTCCACGATGAAAACGTGGCCTTCTGGCACAAATACACCGGTAAAAAAGTGTCGAAAGAGGAAGTGGAAAAAGCCATCTACTCCGGCAACAAGCCTTCAAAAAAATACGAGTTCTTCAAATATCTCATCGATAAAAACGACACCGTGGCCCTGCAATACTGGAACATAGTGAACGGCGATTTAGGCAGCACCATACGATGGGAACGCTCGGTGTGGTACTTCCCCACAAAAAATGAAAAAACGCCGGACCCTTCTTACAATGACATCCCTTACGAAATAACCTTCGGCACCATCGACCACTGTCCCAACCATAACATCCGCAACCGCTACGCCCTGCAACTGATGCGTATGGCTTTCGCAAAAAGGGACAACAAACTGGTAGTAGAAGTGTGGGACAAATACGGCCGTAAGATACCCGCCAGCGCTCTCCGCACACAATGTAAAAGCTACTACGCCGGAGCCGTTGGCAACAGAGAACTGAGTACTGTCGCCTTTGCCGAAATTGGTTATTTCAATCCCTTGTTGGACTACAACACCAATAACATAAAAGCTCTCTATAAGCACATACCCAACTCCAAACACCTTGAATTGAGCGTTGAAAACATTGTAAACCAACATTTCGACAACTGTTTCGGATATGATACAACAAGTCGGAAAGCCCGAAAACAAGAAAGCGAGGCGTTCCACAAAACAGCCGAGGAAATACTGGCCGACGGCAAGTCGAACAACCCCGCCCTGTGGAAATCGGCACAAGCGGCTTTCGCCTATATCGACGGCGACAATGCGTTGGCACTGAACCTTATACGGCAAGCCGACTCGCTTAAAGGCACAAAAAACGTAAAGGAAAACATACGTTTGATGCGACTGCTGTTTCTCGCCTCCGACACCACAACAAACGACTCCCTTTACGAAAACGCCCTCCTGCCCGACCTGCAGTGGCTTGTGGCCCAGATACGCAAGGACCAGAACACAGAAAATGGTTTTTACTACGACGAAAGCTTTTGGTATGAAGAAATTACCGGCTTCCCCCAGCACAGAGTAAAAATCCTGCGCCGCACCATACTGAAGGAGATTATTTCCCACTTCGAAAAAAAAGGACGGCAAGAGCGCTGCCTCGCTTACCTCGACATCTACAGTTCACTGTGTAACAGAGGTTTAGACAAACGCCACAAATTGTCGCTCGACTACGGCAGCCGCTTTCTCATCTATGCCGACACCACCAAAGTGGAAAACTTGAAAAAACATCTGGCCCTGCTGCAATCGGGCGGCGAAAGCGAGATGGACAAATTCCTTGTGAAAAACAGCAGCAAGGACTACAACTTTTTGAACGAACTCATCGGTACCAAGTACTTACGCACCGAGAACTGGGATGCCGCCATAGCATATCTGAAAAATGTTTCCAAAAAATTCCGCAAAACGCAGAACATCCATTACTATCTTACAGAACGCAACCCCTTCGGCGAAGCATGGATAACCAACTCACGAAAAGCCAAATACCGGAAAATAGAATCGCCATGGGAGAAATACAACGACAACCCCACAAAACTACAGTTCTGCCAAACCATGAAAAAACTGAAAATCTTGAGCCACAACGGCAAAGACGCCTCTGCAAGAGCCGAGGCACGCTACGCCTACGTCGTGGGACTGTACCAGGCCTTTTTCGGCAGATGCTGGAGCCTCACCCGCTATTCGGACAGCTTCGATCCTATGTACGACGAACACTTCTATCCAAACGATAGAAAACTGCTGAGTATCGAAAAATATATCGACAAAACCATTGCCATGACAGGCTCGGGCAACAAAGAACTTGCCGACAAACTGTTCGTCATGAAATATGCACTTGAAATTGATGACCTTGCAGAGTATTATGTGCCTTTAAACGACTGGAGCAAATACGACAATTACAAACGTCAGTCGGAAAAGCACGATGCAGTGGTAAACGATATGGAAACGGAATTGTTCGCCGACTGGAGCAAGCGCTGCGGTGTGGTTGCAAACGCCGATTACGTGCGGCACACCTATTGCGACCAGCTTGCCGACCACAGGCCGCAAATTAGAGGAACTCAAGAACATACCATATTTATGCCGATAAACGGACACATGTTTTTCGAAATTTGACCATAATTCTGATACTGAAAAAGCCTCCGCAGTTTTGGCGGGGGCTTTTTATTTTTGTTTGCGGGGTGTACCGCTAACGGGGTATATTGTAGCCCAGCGAATGTATCGATGCATCCCAGCCTGTTACCACGTAGCTGTAGGTCGAAGTGCTGTTGATTTGGGTTATCTCCTTGAAAACCAGCTTGCTCTCATTGTCAACCCAATAGGCGTTCTCGCCCGACTGTGCGGGAGAGGGGTTGTTGTATTTAACGCAGGTGTGTCCGCAGATGGCCTCGGTGGTTTCGGTGCGTTCCATACTGCCGAGCAACGTGGTGCCGCTGAGGTTGGGCAACGAGAGGTAGAACAGCGACTTGCCCGTGGTGCGACGGGCAAAATCGGGGAAATCGGAGTAGCGGTCGTCGGGAGTCCAATTGCTGCCGCCGTCGGTGGATTTGAGCTGTTTCTGGATGTTGCCGTTCTTGTCGAATTTGCAGTACATCAGCCACTCGTCCTCCGAGCCTGCAAGGTTCACAGCCACCCATTCGCTGCCGCATTTTATATAGATGCAGTCCTCGGTGGCACTGGCAATGCCCGTAGTAGTGCTGTGTATCGTAATTTTTACGTTGGCCGGAAGGTTGGCCACCAGCACCGACTGGTTGAGTGCATCGTCGGCCTGACC
>JAEENM010000150.1 GCA_016283745.1 Bacteroidales bacterium
TCAGCGAAATATACCACGCCAGCTCGATCAATATCAGTACCACCATGGAAATGCCGTCCAGCAAAAAGGCCGTGAAAACTACGCCGAAGATAAAGAACGAAGGTATGCCGCCGTGGTATCCTCCCTGAAGAAAATAAAGGAATGTGAAAAGACCCATGAAGATCAGAAATACGGTAAGGATCATGGCCCTTTTGTAATTTCCGGTCTTATGGCAGTAATACATGAGCATCACCGAAGCGAGTGCGCCGGCGATATCCGGGAATACGGCACTCGATAAGCGGATACCGTTAACGATCGCCGTTATTATGCTTACAACTATACCGCAGACCGCAAGTATGTTGAATGCAACAACCTGGATCTCACTGTCGGTGGCAAAAATGACGGATATCAGTTTGCCGAATTTACTATTCTTTGTTTCCATATTCCGTTCCGTTCGTGAATATACATAGGAGCTACCATATTATATCTGTGTGCCGCATGAACTGCATACATACGAAAAGTATACATTTAAAACGGAATAAATCATATGATTTTTACATACATTCCGATTACATTTCTGTGATACAGTTTATCTGTGCACAAAAGGAGGCAGGCTATGATCGAGATACTACTTATCGAAGACGATCCGGATATCGCGGACAATCTTCAGGAATACCTGCAGAATGCGGGCGGCGGCGAGTGGCGAATTCATATTTCCGACAACGGTCGCGACGGTCTGGAACTGGCAGCGCAAACTCTGTACTCCCTCATACTGCTCGATATAGGTCTGCCGGAAAGGGACGGATTTGAAGTATGCAAAAGCTTAAGGCGGCGCGGCATACAGACTCCCGTGATCTTCGTTACCGCAAGATATTCCGAGGAAGACGTTCTTAAGGGATACGAATGCGGCGGAGACGATTACATCGTAAAGCCCTTCTCCATGGCACAGCTTGCCGCCAAGATCAAAGTGTTTCTCAAATTTCTTCCATTCTTCGATAACCTCTTCGGAGAGTTTGCCGGTCATGGCAGTCTGTATAAAGCCCGGGGCGATGGCGTTGCTGCGTATGTTGCGGCTGCCCAGCTCCTTGGCAACGGATTTGGTGAAACCGATGATACCGGCCTTGGAAGCGGAGTAGTTGCACTGTCCGGCATTGCCGTTCACTCCCACTATCGACGACATATTGATGATGGAGCCGTTGCGCTGACGCATCATCATGGCGGAGAACACTTTGGTGTAGTTGAACACCGAGGTGAGGTTGAGGCGGATAACGCGGTCCCAGTCGTCGGCAGACATACGCATAAGCAGTGTGTCGCGGGTGATGCCAGCGTTGTTCACCAGCACATCCACACGGCCGTATTTCTCGGCTATTGTCTTGCCCAGCTCCTGAGTCTGCTCCAGCGACGAGGCGTCGGCGGCGAAGAACTCGGCGCGTACGCCGAAAGCCTTGAGTTCGTTAGTTACAGCTTCCGAGCGTTCGTCGGCGCGGATATCGGTGAAGAGTATGTCTGCACCGTTTTTGGCAAATTCGAGGGCGATGCTACGTCCTATTCCTTGTGCTGCCCCGGTAATAAGGGCTATTTTTCCTTCTAATAATTTCATATCGTGTGTTTTATTATGTTATCTTTAAATATGTTGGTCAACTTTTTTTGAATGAACCCAAACTGCAAATATACGATTTTTTTTGTAATTCAGTGAACTGTGATCTGTGAACAGTGAACTGAAATGGTCGTCGGTCACTGGTCATTGGTCAGTGGACTATTGACAACTTATTATTTAAGTAAAGGTCGCGTCTCTCCGAGACGCTGTTTTCAGTGGGTTTATTCTCACCCCCACACTGCGTTCCTTGTGTGGGGTTATTGAGATCATGTGTCTCCGACACATTTTTGGTAAATAATTTAATTATCATTTTTACTTTTGACTTTTGTCCTTTGTCCTTTGACATTTGTCCTTTGACATTAGACTTTTGACCTTTGACTTTTGACCAACAATTACTAATTACTCATTACAAATTACTAATTAAAGTTTTCGTACTGCCACGCAGGCGTTCTGTCCGCCGAAGCCAAAGGAGTCGGAGATGGCTATGTCGGCCTGCACTTGGCGTGCGGTATGCGGTATGTAGTCGAGGTCGCAGTCGGGGTCGGACTCGTTGAGATTGATAGTGGGCGGCAGCACTCCGTGTTTGAGGGTGAGGGCGGTGGCCACCATCTCAAGTCCTCCTGCAGCTCCGAGGCAGTGGCCAAACATCGATTTGTTGGAGCTTATCATGGCCTTGCGTGCCAGCTCTTCGCCGAGCGACTGTTTCAGAGCCATGGTCTCGGTTTTGTCGTTGAGGGCCGTGCCGGTGCCGTGGGCGTTCACGTACAGCATCTCGCCATTGTATTTGGCTTCTTTCAGCGCCTGCTCGATGGCGATGGTCTGCGACTTGGCGTCGGGACGCGGAGCTGTGTAGTGGTAGGCGTCGCAGGTGTTGCCGAAACCGCACACCTCGGCGTAAATCTTGGCACCGCGCTTGCGGGCGTGTTCGTATTCCTCGAGGATGACGATGCCGGAGCCTTCGCCAATGACGAAACCGCCACGACGTTTGTCGAACGGCAGCGAGGCCTCGGCGGGGTTGGTGGCAAGCGACAATGCTTTGCTGTTGGCAAATCCCGACACAGCTATGGGCACTATTGCCGACTCGGCACCACCGGCGATGATAGCGTCGGCGTAGCCATGTTTGATGTTGCGGAACGCCTCGCCTATGGAGTGTGTGGCGGTGGCGCAAGCCGTAACTATGGGCAGGCATGGGCCTTCGGCATGGTAGGCTATGGCTATGTTGCCCGCGGCGATGTTGGAAATCATCATCGGCACAAAGAGGGGCGACACGCGGCCCACGCCTTCGGTCATCATTTTTTCGTGCTCGGAGCAGAGGGTGTGGATGCCACCCACTCCGGAGCCTACAAAGACGCCCAAACGCTCGGGTTCCATCTCCAGTCCGCTATCGGCCATGGCCTGCGAAGCGGCGGCGAGGGCGAACTGCGAGTAACGGTCGGCACGACGCATCATGCCTTTGTCCACGTCGTAAGCTGAGGGGTCGAAATCGATAATCTCGGCGGCGACGCTCACTTTAAGACCTTCGGTGGATATATTCTGTATCGGACGGATGGCGCAGACACCTTTCTGCAGGTTGTCCCAAAAGGTGGCCACATCGTTTCCAAGCGGCGAAACCACGCCTAATCCTGTTATAACTACTCTTCTTTCCATTGATTTATTGTTTATTTGTTGAGTGTTTAGTTGTTTAATTGTTGGTTGGTCGTGTGTTTAGTTGTTTAATTGTTGGTTGGTCGCAGGTCCTTTGTCTATTGACCTTTGACAAAAAATTCCTCATTCCGAAATCCGAAATCACAAATCCGAAATGAAACCTACCATTCCAGCAGACAGGCTGCGGAGACGAAACCGGCTCCGAAGGCCGACATCACTATCTTGTCGCCGTCGTGGATACGTCCTTGGGCCAGCATCTCGTCGAGCAGTATGGGTATGCTTGCCGATGAGGTGTTGCCGTAGTATTCGATGTTAGTGGGGAATTTCTCCTCGGGCTCTTTGAGCAGCGAGCGTATGCCGTCAACGATACGTTTGTTGGCCTGATGGATAAGGTAATAATCGATGTCGGAGGGTGTAAGTCCCTGACGTGAAAGGAGTTTCATAATATCTTTCGACGATTCAGACACGGCTTGGCGGAAAAGCTCGCGGCCTTTCATCACCAGCGGCTGACCGTGTTCGTGCTCTTTCTCGAAAGGCGTACTCTCGAGCGGACGCTCGTAGTACAGCACGTCACGATTGGAGATCATCGTAAGCTGCACGTCCTTAAACGAATCGCCAGGACCTACAATCACGGCTCCCGCGCCGTCGGCAAAGAGGATGCTGCAGTCGCGTTCGTGCCAGTTGCAGTATTTCGACGGCTCCTCGGCGCAGAGTATCATGATATACCTTGCGTTGCCGGCCTTTATCATGCTGTCGGCCAGCATCATAGCATTGACAAAACCAGCGCAGGCCACGTTGATGTCGAGTCCAGCGCATTTGATGCCGATACGGTTCTGCATAATGCAGCTGATGCCCGGCGTTACATGGCGGTTGGCCACATTGGAGCAGATAAGGAAATCGATTTGTTCGGGGCTGAGTCCCGATGCCTCGATAGCTTTTTTGGCGGCTGTCTCGGCTATGTCGTAGAGACTTTCGGTGGAAAGCAATCGACGGGCTTTGATGCCAGTGCGTTCGGTAATCCACTCATCACTTGTATCTAAGAAGGTCGCTAATTGGTTGTTGGTAACCGACAATGTCGGTAATGCGCTTCCTGTTCCTATTATTTTCATAACGTTTAATAGTTAGTTTCGTTTTACAAATAGGTACAGTTGAGTAAACAAACTGTGCCAGTAATTTACAGTTTTTTTACTTCAATTGCGCAATGCAAAGGTACAACTAATTTCTGAAACCACCAAACTTTGCCAACACCCCATAAAATCAAAGCACTGATTTTTAATACTTTGACATTTTTTACTTAACAATAATTAACGAGTGCGGGGGTGAGAAACGCCTCGCCTTTTAGGCAAAAACAATTTGAAAAACGGCAGATTTTCGATGCGGAGGTGCGACACTCACGGTCATAGTTTGAAACGCAGGTCGATCCAGCCCCAAGTGAGGCTGTTGCCTTCGGCGGTACGTTTCAGACGTTCCATAGTTGCGGTGCCTTTCATATACGAGAATCCGACGGAAAGTCCCACCACCTTGCTGATGGCGTATGAAGCCTCGAATTCCAGCTCGTGGCCGAGGGTGTAGTCCATCTCGTCGAGTTTGGTGGCGGTGGCGAAATAGTGGTAGCCGAGGCTGCAGTCGAGTCCGGGCAACGGATGGAAAGCTGTGGTGGCGTAGAGGTTCTGCAGTCCGGGGGTAAAACCGCCGTAGAAGGCGCTGAGATAGAAGAAATCCATAGCTCCGTAGAACTTATGGTGCGAGCCCCAGATGGAGTTGAAGCCTTTCACCTCCTTGTGCTGCATCAGTCCGATAGCGCCGCTGGCAGGCACGGCGAAATCCTCGTCGCCGCTGAGGTAGTCGTAGCCGGCTATGAAATCGAACCATTTGAGAGGGCGCCATGTGGCTTTGGCGGCGGCCATCCAAGCATCGAGAGGCAGGCCGTGCTCCTCGTGTCCGCCCTGACGGTAGTAGGAGCCTTCGAGGGTGAGCCACGGCTTGTCGAACTTGGCATATCCGCCGTAGAGTTGTTGGTATTCGTTGTATTCGTCTACACCTTTGACACCCGACTGCATCCCCACGTTCATAAAGAGCAGCGAGAGCGAAGCCGGGAAATCAGCGGGCTGCAGGTGATACCACCCTATGAGCATTGTCTTATAACACTGTGCGCCGCCTTCGGAGTAGTAGCTGCCGCCGGTCTCCTCCACATCGTTGTCCTGATTGTAGGCGGCAATGAGGTGGAACTTGTGTGCGCCGTGCTCGAAACCGGTGCGCAGGGCGTCGTGCGACTGCGCGGCCATGGCCCAGTCGTTCATGCCTATGATACGCTCGTCGTCGTACGACAACGCCTGACGTCCCACCTGCACGAAAGCACCCCAGTTGTTGCTGAGTTTTCCCCAGCCCTCGAACACACGCAACGAGCCTTGCTGTCCCCAGATGGCCAGATGTTGCAGCGTAAGACTCAGGTCCCAGCGCAGTTTTTCGGAAGAGCCCGTGTAATCGACCAACAGACGTTCGCGACTGACGAGGAAACGCGGGTCGTAGTTCGACGAGTCCTTTATGCCGCCTTTACGAATCTCCCCGTGTCCGAGTACGTCAAGCTTTACGGACAATGGCGACGACTCCGGAAGCAGCTGGGCACGGACGTCGTTGAAGAAAAATGAGTGCAGGCCGAGAAAAAGGCAGGCACAGGCAAGGGTTGTCTTGAAAATGGGGTGCATGTTTTTGGGTGATTAGTGATTTGTGATTAGTGATTCGTTATGTGAAGGCGTGAAGATGTGAAGGTGTTTAATTGTTTAGTTGTTTAATTGTTGGTTGGTTGTTGGACATTTGACCTTTGACTTTTGACCTTTGACCTTTGACCTTTGACCGAAACAAAGTTACGATTTTTTTGCAAAACCACAAAACTTATCGGGATTACAACACTTAAAACACTAATTTTGAAAAACTTAACATTTTAGATTAACAACGATTTTCATGGTCTAGTGTTGGAAAACCGTTTGATTTTTTGGTCGTTTTTTAGGTAATTTTGGAGATTAGAAAAAATCGGTTCATAAGAGACCATTAGTTTTACCCATCGTCACACAATTTTTCCAAAACAAATACGTTGTTTAAATATTCACATTTTCATTTTTTTATACAAAAAACATTATTATTATGAAAAGTAAAATCATCACCATTCTCGCCATTGCAACAATAATGCTGACAGGTTGCGGAGCGAACCGTTCGATTGAGAAAAAGTTGGCCGACATGCCACATAAAGCAATGCTTCTTGATGAAGTTAAGGGGTTGGGTATTACTCTCGACACTTTGGAAGCCATCTACCCTACTGGATTGACAAGCCTCGGAGACAGCGTCCCCCCAGAGTATTCCATTGCGTGGCGGAGTTTCTTACAAGACATGGTTGGTGCAGTAAATAAAGCAGGAGTAACAAACAGCGAGACCTACCGACTTTGGGGACGCGTCTATATAGCACCTGACGGAACGATAGACCATTACTTTTACCGTTGGCTCGGAGAAAAACAGCCCAACGATGAATGGAATTCTCAATTTCGGCAAGCATTAGAGAGTTTCCTCCGCACATATCGTTACAAATTCACCATGAAAAAACGTTTTGCCCAGTGCGGGAGTGTTACAATGCAAGCAAAAAAATAGAATGGTACTTTTCGAACGTTATGGACACTTCGTTACTTGATATTTTTGCCCGGCAGGGCGAGCTTGTGGCCAAGGATGTGAGTCCGTGGCAGACTTTCGCCGGCAAGGGGATGAAATTCCGCCTGCATTCGTACGACTGGGATGGCTGCGCCTGCGTGTCGCACCTCACAATGCGGGCGTTCTGCGGACTGATGAAGATGGAGTCGCTCATCTGCACGCCCTACAACAAAGAGCTGATGCGGGTTTTCCACGATGTGGAAATGGTGGAGGCTTTGGGCTCCGGAATGCCCCGCGTGCTTCAAAAATATGGTCGGGAATGCTTTGTTTTCATGCACAACTTTATCAGGATTGTCATTCCATTTGAAAAGGATGATAATGGCCTAGAAAATGTCACTGAAAATGTCCTAGAAAACAAAACACAACTATCTGAACGTCAAATAAAAATAATAGAACTACTGATAGCCACCGGAGAACACAATGTCGTAGAAAATGTCGTAGAAAATGTCGTAGAAAATTCTGCTACTCTATCAAAGATATTAGACGTATCTGAAAGGACAATCCAACGTGACCTTGCCCAATTACAGGAACTCGGACACATCCGCCATGTCGGTCCTGACAAGGGCGGCCGCTGGCAGGTGCTGAAAACTATTAACAACAAGAAATAATAACTGCCATGCATCTTAACCAAACATATAACCGCAACGGGAGACTTTCAACTATATTTCGTAACTTTGCAGATTGAAAAAAAAAGACGATACATTATTTCAAAACATGCAATAACATGAACAAACTAACACTCTTTTTCGCAACGATATCCATTGGCATCGCCTCCGCAAAGGCGCAATGCGACATGAGCATATTGTACGAAAACAAGTTGCAGGAAGTTGTTCACGCTAGCTTGCGCATGACGCTCCCCGACGGCGAAAATGTGTTATTGCTTGACGACACCGCAAAATACAAATACGCATCCTTCCATTTGGAACAAAAGGGAGAATACCGAATAATGGCATTTTTTTCGGGAAACGAATCAGGCAAAGACTCTCTGGAAAAAAGTTTCATACTGACAGGCGACGAATATTCGATAGAGACAAATCTTCAGTTAGAACTTAAGAAAAACGACTTTCCAAACAGCCGAAACGAAGAATCCTTTGTCGAGTGTTGGTTTACCTTCAAGCTATTTTCAAAGCCTTCACCCGATGTCCACATTCGATTCAAATATTATTCAAACGATGAAATCCCCGGACCTTTTTTCGAGGTCATTAACAATAGCAACGACACTCTTTACGGAGAATGGCTACCCGGATTTTTCTGGGGCACGGTTTCCTTTTGGGATGGCAGCGCATATTTCGGCAATTTAGGAGGAAGAATCGATTTGAATTTCGAGGGACTATCGCCGCTATTGCCAAACGACACCACTCATGCTTGGGTTGGCAGTTTCGGCAGAAGCCTACGCCCAGGAAAATATAGGTTCAATGTGTATTATTCGACAGAAGACAAACGAATGCACTCTGTTGCTTTTGAGAGAGAAAACATGAAAATTCGTTGGTACACCAACGTCAGTAAATGGCATCTGCTCACAAATGAATTTGAAATCAAATAACCCCCTCACCCCATGACCCGCAAAGAGACAATAATCACCACCGTACTGCTGATACTCATTGGCACAGGAATGCATTTCGTGCACCACGCACCGTTTTTCAACCATTTTCTCGGCTACATCTTTCCCATAACGGAGAGCGTGATGGCGCACATGAAAATGGTGTTCTACCCCATGCTGCTGCTGGGCATCTACCTCGCCATCCGTCATGGCGACATACGCGAGCTCTGCGCCCCCGTGCTGGGCGGCATCGCCGTTATGCCGCTTATCGTGGCCGCTTTCTTCGCCTACTGGGTGTTTGTGCGCCACGAGATAATGGCCATCGACGTGGTGATATACATCGCCGCTATGGTGCTGGCGGTGCTTCTGGCAAAACGCTGGCGCGAAAAGGCGTGTGTGCGCCGCTGGTGGCCGCTGTGGCTGGTCGTGGCACTCTTCGGCATAGTGCTCACGGGATTCCTCACCTACCACGCCCCCGACTGGATTGTCTTCGCCGATATGGGACATGCATAAACGAAAAAAAAGATATAACCTTATAACAACCATTATGTTACGAAAAACACGCATAGCCCTTGCGGCAGTGATGATAACGCTGATAACGCTGCTTTTTCTGGGCGTTAGTTGGAAACTCAACCTGTGGATTGCCTGGGTGGCGAAAATACAGCTGCTGCCGGCCGTCCTAGCACTCAATTTCATCGTCATCGGAATACTTGTGGCCGTTACCCTCATCTTTGGTAGGATTTACTGCAGCATCGTCTGTCCGCTGGGCGTGATGCAGGACTTCTTTTCGTGGATTGGCGGCAAAATATGGAAAAACCGCTTTCACCGCACCAAAGAGCGCAAGTGGGTTCGTTACAGTCTGTTGGGAGTCTTTGTGGTGTGCCTGATAATCGGCTTTGCCCCCGTCACCACGCTTTTGGCGCCCTACAGCGCCTACGGACGTATTGTCAACAGTCTGTTCCGGCCGCTGTACGACATGCTTGTCAACGCCCTCGCCTCGATGGAGACGGACACCTACTATTTCTCCGAAGTGGAGATATGGATGCGTAGCGTTACCACCTTCGTGGTGGCGATAATCACGCTTATCATTTTGGCACTCATAGCCTTACGTCACGGACGCGCCTACTGCAACACCGTGTGTCCTGTGGGCACCGCCCTCAGTTTCCTGGCCCGTTTCTCGTTGCTGAAAGTGCGTCTGGACAAAAGCAAATGCAAGGAGTGCGGCCTGTGCGAGAAGAACTGCAAGGCTTCGGCCATCGATTTCCGCACCGGTGACGTGGACTACAGCCGTTGCGTGGTGTGCGGCGACTGTCTGGACAAATGCAAGTTCGACGCACTGCACTATTCTTTGCCCAAAGCAAGAAAGTCCGAAACGGCCGTAAACGAGGTCTCTCCCACCCCCTCCGACGCCGGCCGACGCTCTTTCCTCGCCACGGCGGGGATGCTCACCGCCACGGCGGCCATGGCGCAAACGCAGATGAAAGTGGACGGCGGCTTGGCAGTTATCGAGGACAAGCAGTCGCCCGAACGCAAGACACGTATCACCCCGCCGGGTTCCATCTCGCACCGAAACATGAACCGCCACTGCACCGCCTGCCAGCTGTGCGTGTCGGCCTGTCCCAACGACGTGCTGCGTCCCGCCACGAGCCTCGGCAATTTCATGCAGCCCGAGATGTCGTTCGAGCGCGGCTACTGCCGTCCGGAGTGCAGCCGTTGCAGCGAGGTGTGTCCCACAGGAGCCATCCGTAAGATTACGCCTGCCGACAAGACCGCCATTCACGTAGGACATGCCGTGTGGATAGGCAAGAACTGTCTGCCCCTCACCGACGGCGTGAGCTGCGGCAACTGCGCCCGCCACTGTCCCACGGGAGCCATACAGATGATAGAATACGAAGGAGTGCAGGTGCCCGCCGTTGACGCCAACAAATGCATAGGCTGCGGAGCCTGCGAGAACCTCTGCCCCGCACGACCCTTCAGCGCCATCTACGTGGAAGGGAATGAACAACACGTAATCAATTAGGAGTTAGGAGTTATTTGTCAAAGGTCAAAGGTCAAAAGTCAAATGACCAACCAACAATCAAACAAATCAACAACTCAACAATAAAACAATCAAACATCTTCACTAATCACAGTTCACTGTTCACAGATCACTAATTAACAATGAAAAGAAGAGATTTTTTAAAGACTTTGGGCGGAGCGGCGGTGGCTTCTTCGGCACTGCTGGCGGCCTGCAAGGATAACAAAGGCGCTGCCGTTTCGGGTGAGAACGTCACCGACGGCAACGGCTCTATGACTTACCGCACCAACCCCAACACCGGCGACCGCGTGTCGCTGCTGGGCTACGGTATGATGCGTCTGCCCGTGGTGGGCGGCGGCTCGATGCGCGACAACCCCGATGCCGATATCGACCAAGAGCTTGTGAACCAACAGATTGACTATGCCCTCGAACACGGCGTCAACTATATCGACACATCGCCGGTGTACTGCAAAGGACTGTCGGAACATAGCACGGGCATCGCCCTTGCACGACACCCGCGCAAGTCGTACTACCTCGCCACCAAACTGTCGAACTTCAGTCCCGAGACATGGAGCCGCGCGGCTTCGCAACAGATGTTCGAAAACTCGCTGAAAGAGCTGCAGACCGACTATGTGGACTACCTGCTTCTGCACTCCATAGGCGGTTTCTCCGACGAGCTGGACTCCCTGCAGACTTTCAACGGACGTTATATGGACAACGGCATCCTCGACTGGCTGGTGGAGCAGAAAACGAAAGGCCGCATCCGCAACCTCGGTTTCTCGTACCACGGCGACATCAAGATTTTCGACATGCTCCTGCAATGGCACGATGAAGGCCGTTACCACTGGGATTTCGTGCAGATAGAGCTCAACTACCTCGACTGGGATTTCGCCGACGAGATAAACCCGCGCAACACCGACGCCTCGTACCTCTACGAGGAGCTACATAAACGCGGCATCCCCGCCGTCATTATGGAGCCGCTCTTGGGCGGACGGCTGGCCAACCTGCCCGAATACATCGTGAAACAGATGCTTCAACGCGAGCCGGAGTCGCCCGTGGCACGATGGGCTTTCCGCTATGCAGGCACCCCCGAAGGCGTGCTGTGCGTGCTCAGCGGCATGACCTACATGGAACACCTCAAGGAGAACATCGCCACCTACTCGCCACTGCGGCCCATCACCGAGGAGGAGAACACTTTCCTGATGGAGATAGCACGACAAGTGTACGACCTTAAAAACGTGCCCTGCACCGCCTGCAACTACTGCATGCCGTGTCCTTACGGGATAAACATCCCCGCCATTTTCTCGCACTACAACAAATGCATAGCCGAAGGCAATATGCCCCACCCCGACGACCGCGACGAGAACTACGCCCGCCAGCGACGCGCTTTCCTTGTGGGCTACGACCGCAGCGTACCAAAACTGCGACAGGCCAGCCACTGTATAGGCTGCGGCAAATGTGCCTCGCACTGCCCGCAGAATATCGACATACCGGCCGAAATGCAACGCATCGACCAATATGTGGAGAGTTTGAAAATGAATATTTAGTGGTAAGTTGGCAGTAGTCAGCAGGGGCGAAACATTTTTCGCCCGTACTGGTCAGCAATTTGTAATTTGTTATGAATAATTAGCAACAACTAACTTCCGCATTCCGAATTCCGAATTCCGGATTAAACCTACCCCGCCACGTAGAACTCCACCTGTCTGATTTTCCGCGTTTTGGATTCTTTTACGGCAAGTCCGTACTGCTTGCGCAATGCCTTGATTACATCCTCTTTGGTGGGCTTGATGTCCAACGACGCTGTCGGGTCGTAAACCATCCTCAAAAGCGACAGACTTTTATTTTTATAAATATCCAACTCCCAATAGTACCCTACAGGGGTTTCGGGGTCGGTGCTAGGGGCCACCACCAAAGGCAATGAGTAAGAGCTACTTACCCAATCGAGAAAATCTTCCAAAGGAAAATAAGATCCTGTAGTGTCTTGTTTTAACAATTCCAATGAAAGTGACTCTCCCTCTTCAGATTCATACTCAGACAATTGGGATTTGTACAAAGCCATATCGGCAATGGAGACCTCCAAGGCCGGAACCATAGTTGTGTCGGATTTCAAACGGCCGCTTTTGATAAGAGCATTAACTATGTCGTCGCAATCCACACTGTCCCCATTTATCTTAATATCAAGCACATATCTCGTCCAAAGGTAGGTATTGTCGGGATAGAAAATCCGCAGTTCGCCGTTGGAAGGTTTTGTATCTGTATGTATGAAACAATAATTATCGATTTCGTTCACCATCTCAGGAAGTTCTCCATAAAAAGTAACGGAGGTCGAATCCACAATCCAATGGGGATACATCTCTTCGAACTCGTCCATCTTCATATTGCGCAGCTCGCCTTCGAAATTGTCGCCAGAAATAGCCTCGGTGCCCATAAAGAAAAGCGGCAGAAGCAAGGCAAGGGAGTTGTTAAGCACATGAATAAGAACACCATAGATAAAACGGTAGTTTATCACCACATAGCACATCACCAGCGCCATGCCGAAAATCTGCAAAATGCCAATCACCGAAGCTAACGAAAATGTGGAGTAGCCGGAGAGGTGCATGGCGGCAAAAAGCACCGAGGTGGTGATAATGGACACCTGACGTTTGCGGTGCTGGTCGCGGATAACGAAAAACAGCACTATGCACAGGGCGGCAAAGGCTATAAACCAGACATTTAGCGTCAGCAAAACAAAGTTGGCCATCGCAGCCGCACAAACTATGTAGGCGTAGAGTTTGCCTTTGCCCCAAAAACGGAACGCAAATTCCTCCATAACGGGCTGTAACACACACAGCCATAGGAAAATCACCACCATAGTCGCCGTTGGAGCGTAGGGCACAAGCCTGTCGATAAGATTTTTCATCAGACCCATCAGCTCGTCCTGCCCGCTATTGGGGGAGTCGGAAGTGCCGAGCAACAAAGTGGCCGCCATTAATCCGAACCATAATGCCAGACCCGTGAACAAAGCCCAGCGGAATTCGCGTTTTTTACCTTTTATGCACATAAGTATTTCGTTTTTAATTATTTCAGTAAATTTATATTTATAGCTTTATTGCCTTTTCGCCTTTGGCGAAAGAATTGCGTAGCATTCGTGAACACCTTTTAAATAATTACATCCTTGTGAACAAATCTTTTAAATCTTGTAAATTGTATCCGCTTACAGCGGATAATTGTATAGATTCCCAAGATTTCAGCCGCTTGCGGCTAGGAGCATTTCAACTTTTGCAGATTCGTGTTCAAAAAATTTTTTTTCGTGTTTTTAGATGTTTATGACTTTTTCAGTAGCTCGCGGGCGGAGGCCAGCACCTCGCTGTCGAAGTCGAGTATCTCGGCAATACGCAGAGCCTCCTGCGGCACATCGCCGGCCACATCCTCCACCAGCGAGTAATCGATATAGTTGTTGATGTTTTTCGGCGTGATACGCACATCCTTGTCCAAATCCTGTCGCAAGCCCTTAACCCTCAGTCGCTTGCAGTCGCTTTGCAGACCGCTGTAGTGGGTTGTGACAAGTGTGAAGGAGTCCTGCGCGTTGAGGTGCTGCACAATGGCATCCACGATGGCCATGCCCTCCACGGGATTGGTGGTACGGGCGGGCTCGTCGATAAGCACCAGCAGTCGCCCCGATTTGGCACGTTTCAGTATCTCGTTGATTTTCAACATCTCCGAAGCAAACGACGAAAGTCCGTTCATTTCGTCCTGCTCGTCGCCGAGACAGAGCATCACATCTTGCACGGGTGCCACAAACGCCTGACGTACAGGCACATAAAAACCAAACTGCGCCATCAGCAGGGCAATCCCCACCGATTTCAGAAGGACGGTCTTTCCCGCCATATTGGCGCCGGTTATAACGCAAACGCCCTTGCCGAAAGCGATATCTACAGGCTGACAGCGGCTTTCCTTGGCGGAGAGTATGTCATCGAGACGCAAGTTCAAAAGTCCCTCGAAACGCATATCGCTGGATATCTGCGGTTTGCAGAGGTGGTAACGCAGTGCCAGCTTGCTTTTGGCCAAAAGCAGGTCCAAACGGCCGATATTGTGCATTGCTTCAAGCATAATCCCCGCATAACCAGAGAGTTGCGACGAAAGTTTACGTCTCACCTCATCCTCGATGGCGGCATTTTGTTGCCATAGCTCGGCAATGCACTGTTCCTCAGCAGGTTGCAGCTCAGCTTTGGACTGCAGAGCACGTAGCTCTTTACGGATGGACGGAAGTTGAGGGTGGTAGCTGTCGTAGATATAGAAATGGGGCACGCCGCTGCGGTCGGGGTCGAGCAGAGCCACCACCTCCGACAAGTCGGGCAGCGGGGCGAGTTGTTCCACACCCAACGCAGCTACCTGCTTGGCAATCTGATTGTTGAGCATGGCGAAGTTCTTGATTTCGAAGAGCTGCACATCGTCCAAAGTTACGGAGCGTTGGCAGTTGATGAAAGTGGTGGTGATGTCGCGCACCTGCATCAGTGCGTGGCCGAGGTCGGTAAGAGTCTGGTTTCCAGCGGTGTTTTCCGAACGTTTCGGCATTTCGTCGCAGCAACAACCATCGGCAATCGGCTGGTTGTCAGCATTTTCGCCAATAGCGTTCAGCATCAGCTCCAGCTCGTCCCACTGGCGTTGCAGAGCCTCGTGGTCGGAGCAGAACTCGGCGGAGAGCAGCTGCTGCCGCGACACGCCGGAGAGCAGCTCCAGCTGTTCCACCACATAGCGGAAACCCGGGTTTTGGTTTATATAGTCCTTCAAAATCATATCGTTACAAGATTTTATTGCTTTTTTACGTCGTAAACTGTAAAAAAAAACAACATAAAACTATGGAACTAATGAAAATCTATTATAAAGAATTTGCATTATAATATAGTTTACTAAAAACATATTAAAAATATAAATCCCTGTTTAGAATTCCGTCGGCAATACCTTTCTTTATTATGTTTTGGATAAACTCCTCCTCTGTAAGATATTCACTCACAGAGGCTCCACCAAGCATTAGATTGATACCGTCTATCGAAGTGCTGTAGATTTTGTCAAAAACCAAATTCCATGTTTTATTATTATCCCAAGTTAACTTAAAAGTACAGAAATCTATCGGAAGCTTTTTGTTTGATCTTGTAAGCAGTGAACAATCCGTAGCGGTTTTCAAATAATCTATTGCAACATCTTGAACTACAAACACTATTTTCCTTTTCCAACTTTTTAAAATCTTTCCTTTTTTATATGCCTGTTGCATCATAGTTTTTGAGAACTCATTAGCCCAATTGATGCCGTAATCGTATGTTTCAGACTTGAACTTTCCCGTACTTATGATTTCTTGAACCGCCGGATAGGGAGAACCTGTAGTTCCAGCGGCTTGTAACTCGACACAAAGGAAATCTTTTATGTCGCCATTTTCCCCAACCTCCACGGCAACATAGTCGACACTTCCACCAACACCGATATTCACTTCAGGAATCCATTTCACGTTTTTCCAATTGGACAGATATTTTTGCCTTACGGCCTCAAAGACAGTGTCTTCCTTAAACCTTTGCGGACAAATGATAACAGGTTTCAACGTCTTGTCGCCACCTACAGTTGCACCTAAACTGCATATTCCGACCTTGATGGTCGGCTCGCTTTTTCTTGGCTTGACACATGTCGATTTGATATACCTACAATACTGTTGTTTAATGGCGAGTTTGAATGCCTTGTCATTCAGATTGGTATCGCAATCATATCCAAACACTTCTGTCGGCCTTTTCTTTATCTGTTTCATTTTTAGAATAATGTATTTGCGAATTGTTTTACCCTATTGTTTGCAATCTTGTTGTATTCTTCACTCAAGTCAATACCAATACCTTTTCTTCCTAATCTCAATGCGGCTGAAACAGTACTACCAGTTCCGCTGAAAGGATCAAGAACAATGCCGTTTTCAGGACATGTAGCTAATATGGGAATCCGAAGTAGTTCTTCTGGAAACACAGCACAATGACTGTCTTTCCGCCAAGTATCTTCTGGGACAATATTCCAAATGTCTCCTGGCAAGAACCCCGACGCCCCCATTTTCATAATATAGAAACCTTTGTCTCTTAATTCTTTGGCCCTTCCACTTATTTCAGTGTCTTCACTATGCCAAGCTCGCTGAATTCCACGAATAGTCATTCTAAAATCATTGATTTCTCCCTGCTGTATCTTCATAAGCGTATCGTCCAATGCTTTTATCGCATTTTCTTTCTCCTGTTCGGTTAATTCGGTGCTTTCAACTATCATCTTTCGATACTTCTTTCCACTAACTCCTGTTGCTGAAATCATCTGACCATTCACCTTTTTAGGCTTTAATGTCGGTAAAACTTTTATCTCATCCGCATTGTAAAAATATTTCTTTGATTTCACAAAATGGAAAATATGCTCATACATATCACGAAGCCGGTCTTTGCAACTCTGAGTTCCTTTCATCTGATTCCAAATCACGTCATTTCGCAATATCCAACCATTATCCATTAACGACAATGCCACGCGCCAAGGCATGCCCATCAAAGCTTTATTGTTGTATTTGTCACCCAAATTAAGCCACAGAGATCCATCATCTGTCAAAATGCGTTTTGCTTCCATGAAAATGTCGGTGAGAACTTTAATATAATCTCTATAATCCATTTCATTTCCAACTTCCTTTTCGTTTTCAGCATTGTCATATTTCCTCATTGCCCAATATGGGGGTGAGGTTATTATGCAGTTGATGGATTTATCTCCCATCCTCTTCATCTCCGTTAAACAGTCCCCTGTAATAAATTCGTATTTCTGTTCAGTTTCAAGCATAATAATTCATATTTTTTAAGTTCAAGTCAATACAATTAACCACACATAAAACATTACCTTTCCAAAAATATACAAAGAATTTGCATTATTAAGTTTTGCAAAAATACCTTTTTTCCATTTTACTTACAATTCAAAGAGACATCTTTTTATCAACAACTCAACCTAAATATCTCATTTTTATTGCTTTTTTACGTCGTAAACTGGTATGTGCAGCCTGTCTTCGAGGGCGTGGCAGATGTCGTCGGAGTGGAGCCTGTAGCCCTGCGGCGAGGTGGGGTTCACCGTAACGGCAATAAGCGATGAGCGTTGCAGCACCTCCACCCTGCCCCCTCGCTTGCAAAAAGCGCGGTAGGTTTCTGGCGTTACGAATATTTTGGTAAAGTCTTTCACCACCAGTGCCACGTCGGTCTTGCCCTGCGTCATCAAGTATTTGAGAAACACATCGTTGAGCACTCCCGCCACGAAAATGCGGCCGCAGTCGCGCAGGAAACTGCCATCTACACCTGCAATCATCAGAGCCGAGGAGAGTCCGAGGTCATGCGGTTCGCCGACGGTGTCGGAATACCAAACGCCCGTCTCCTTGTCGGCGAACAGGGCTTTAGCCTCCGCATCGGTTTCGGGCAGACTTATAAGGTCGAACACGAAAGCCGTTTTCTGCACAAGCTGCTGGATGTTAGGCGAAACCGCCGCTCCTGTGGCCAGTATCATCGCCTCGGTGACGGTAGGCGAGGCCAGACTCATACGCGAAAGCGCCCCGTCGACGATGGTGAGGTCGGTGGTGGGCGCGAGGTGGGCTATCTGCCTGCGCAGCTTGTCGGTGGTGGCGGCGCCGGAGAGCAGTATCTTGCCCTGACACAGCACCTTGGCGGTAACGAGGCGTCCGAGCGAGGTACGGTAGGTGTCTATCTCCTCGATCTCCGAAAGTAGCTGACGCACAAGGTAATGCTTTTCGGAAGTGATGAACAGCATCCCTTCGTAGAGGATGATTTCGGGCTTGGCGCTGCCGTACACTTGGTCGGTGCGCTCCCCGTCGATGCCGATGGAGGTGACGGCCACGCTGGCCCCCTCTTGGTGCAGACGATGCAGTATATAGTTGAGACACACGGTCTTGCCGGTGTTCTTCTCCATCCCCACGATGGACAGGCTGCGGTGTTTCAGTATCTCGTTTACAAAAGGCATAACATAATTTAACGGCAAAAGTCGCGATTTGTTGTGTGAAGAAACAGAAAGTTAAAAAAAGGCCGTGCCGTTGGGTCGAAAAACCCAGTTGGCACGGCCATCCCCCTTAAGTAAGGGAGTTATGTCAGAAATCCAGAAGTTTAGTGACTTCGGCAGGATTGAGAGCCCAATCGTAGGTGTATGCCTCGTCGGCTTGGTCGGCAGTTTCTACATGTGTGAGTTTCTGAGCCTTAGCCTTGATGTCGAGCAGCTGGCCGATGGATAGTTTCGCTTCCAAGCGATGCAGCAACGCCTCCACGGCATCGGTGTTGAGACTGCGCAAAGTTTGACCTGTGAACGGCATCTCAAGCCATACAATTTCGCGTTTAGCCACATCCAGCACTCCGAAAACCAGACCTTTGGAGAGGTTGCCCTCGCTCACACGCACAATATGCTGCACACACGACGGGTCGTAGGCCACACCTGTTTTATTCGAAATCTTCATCGGGTTGGCGGAGTTCATCCATCCCACCATGAGGTTTGGCGAGAGAGCGCCGCAGGAATAGGCATTGCAGGTGAAGGTTACAAACTTGGCCCCGGCCTTTTCCAGTTTTGGCAGCGAAAGCTCGATATATTCGGCTGTTCCCACCATTTCGGGGACATACTGGAAATCGCCCGAATGCTTTGCCCCCACACATTTAAGGTTGTAATATGCACATTCCTCAACTTTGCCGTCGCGAAACGATATATGGCAACTCAAATCCATATCGAGCCACTGGGCATGAAGTCCGGCACCCCACTGCAGGAACAGACGCACGGAATCACCTTCCACGGGGAAACGGGTACCCATCAGCGCGCAAGAGGTGTCCTGAATGGTGGTGGTGCGGTCGCCCACACTTACGGGGATATTGTACAGCATGGGGTCTATGAAGATACTCTTTGCCTCGGTTGGCTGAGCTGCGAAACGCCTAGCCATAAAGTTTTTGTAAAGGTCGTTCACGGCGGCGGCCATAGATTTTAGTTCGTCCTCGCTGTAGAGCGCCATCAATGGATTTTTTGCTATCACAACCTTGCTACCCGTAATGGGACTTGCTATGCGCTCCGACTTGGGGTCGAAATAGATGTCGGCGGCGTTGCCGAGCGACATCAGCAGACGCGCAGGCATCTCGTCGGCGACCTCGCTGAAAGCGTTCAGTACCTTTTTGCTGCCGAAACGCAACATTGTGGAAAAGAGGCTGCGTGCGAAAAGTCCCGGTCGTTCCTTGAGCAAATCCAGAGTAACAGTGGGTTTGTTGGCCATACGCGCCTTGTCAACCCTTCCCTGCCAAGTGGTGTATTCCTGTTTATAGAAAACGTCGAGGAGTTCGGCAAGCCGCTCGAAGCCCTGTTTGCGGGAGTATTCGCCCAGTCGCAGAGCGTGAATCATACGCACCCACATACCGCGTTTGGGGTTCATCATCTCAGCCGCCTGTTCCGCTGTTACGGGCAATGCGTTGAGCCAGCGGGCCACACGCGCGCAGGCTTTGCGGTTGTATTTCAGACGAAGACGCTTTTTCGTTTCCGCTGCCGCATTGGCACCACGATGCAAAGGAGGCCAGATATGGCTGTAAAGCTTACGGGCGTGAGCCACAAGAGTCTTTGGCTCAATAATTTGGGCATAGCCGGTTTTCTCGAACCAAAGGTAACGAAGCACGTCGGTGGGAGTTTTCATAAAACGCATTGTTTCCTCGTCCCTGCCCTGCTCCACAAGCATCTTCACTACGAGCATAGCCGTCTCTTTCATTGTAATTTTGACATCTTCGGGCAAGGGAAACTCCTGCATTAAAATCGATAGTGAATCCCTCTGTGTGCCGTCGAGCGGAGTGGACGATGTGAGCAACGAATTGAACACACGCCGCATATCTTCCAAGGTAAACAGACGCAGTTCTTTAAGTTTGCTGCCCTGTCCGGTGTAAACGTAGTCGGCTGTGCGGAAAGGTGTTCCGCAGAAAGGACAGCCGTTGTAGCGTTCCAACGGAAATGTGCCTTCGGGAATGAAATGTCCGCAAGGAAGCGTTTCTCCCTTTATTTTTTTCCTTTTCTTTGCAGGGATAAGATTGAAAAACAGAGTAACAAAATGGTCGAATTCCGACTCGCCGGTAGGCACATCCCACCCTTTGACGAGCGACGCCCAGTTGAGTTTCACGCCCATCACATCCTTGATACATTCGGTTATTTCTTCCAAACAGTCGGCAGGCACAGCGTTGAGTGCGTGCAGGAGCTCTTCGCTCGGCACGAAGCCGTTCTCCTTGAGACGGGCTGTAAAAGCCATAACCGGTGCTGTGGTACAGGAAGTCAGGTCTATCTCCTCGCGATTGATGTCGAGGAACACGGCGCGGTAGCGCAGGGCCACCTTGGTAAGATTCTTTTTGTTCATCGTTTTTTAATTTAAAAAGGTAATTGGACGGCAGTATCATGGTGGCTATAACCTTCGCTGAAGTATGCCGTCCTTGGACCTTGTTTATAACTACAAGGCAATCGGGGAGCTTTAGTACTCGAAAACCGTAGAAGTAAGCCCCCCTTGGGCCTTGTTATTTCTGAAGAAAGGAAGATGGAAATTCGCGAATCTGTTGGATGCCAAGCAGGGGTAATCCCCCCGCCAGCCTGTTACTGATGAGAAGTAAGACAGGGTTGGTCCATCTTCCGTTTCGTTATTTTTCGGTTTGTCAATGATCTGAAAAATTTGTCTTCCGAATCGACGATGCAAAGTTACAAACTGGGTGCGCAACCTATTTGCGCAGCAAAAAAATATTTTCCCAGAAAACCGAGATTAATCACGCAAACAACTAAACATCAATGATTTATATAAATAAAAAATTTTAAAAAAAATGCATTTTTTTCTTCCATGCATGATTTTTCTTTGATTTTTCGGGCAAAAAAGTGACAATTTTGACACGATTTTGATACAAAAAAACATCAAAATTGGCAACTCCGAACTAAAATTTCCAACTACAGATTTCCGAATTCCGAGGTACGAGGTACGAATTAGAAAAAAAATCGTATATTTGCAGATTGAACGTTTTTTCCATCTTTTCGGAAAAGACATAATATAAATTTGAAATACAGACAATTATGACCCTCAAAGAATTTCAAGACGAACTGCGGCAGGGCATTCCCTCCGAGCTGCCCCAGCCACAACCCTACGACACAACAGTGAACCACGCTCCCAAGCGCAAGGACATTCTCACCCCGGCCGAGAAAAAGCTGGCCATCCGCAACGCCCTGCGCTATTTCGAACCCCGCCACCACGCAGTGCTGGCCAAGGAGTTCGCCGAAGAGCTGAAGAAATACGGACGCATATACATGTACCGTCTGCGTCCCACCTACCCCATGTACGCCCGTCCCATCGACGAATATCCCGCCCGCTGCCGACAGGCCGCAGCAATAATGCTGATGATACAGAACAACCTCGACCCCGCCGTGGCTCAGCACCCGCACGAGCTTATCACATACGGCGGCAACGGAGCCGTGTTCCAGAACTGGGCACAGTACCGTCTGGTGATGAAATACCTCAGCGAGATGACCGACGAGCAGACCCTCGTGATGTACAGCGGCCATCCAATGGGACTCTATCCCAGCCACAAAGACGCCCCACGCGTGGTTGTAACCAACGGCATGATGATTCCCAACTACAGCAAACCCGACGACTGGGAACGCTACAACGCCCTCGGCGTGACGCAATACGGCCAGATGACTGCAGGAAGCTACATGTACATCGGACCGCAAGGCATAGTCCACGGCACCACCATCACCGTGCTCAACGCCGCACGTAAGCTCGGTGGCGGAACGGCAGGCAAGCTGTTCATCACCGCAGGACTTGGCGGAATGAGCGGCGCACAGCCCAAAGCCGGCGACATAGCAGGTGTGGTGTCCATCACCGCCGAGATAAACCCCGCCGCCACGCAGAAACGTTTCACCCAAGGCTGGGTTGACGAAGTCCACGCCGACCTCGACGAGCTTTTCACCGCAGTGAACAAAGCCCGCGCCGAGAAGATAGCCCGCAGTTTCGCCTATCAGGGCAACGTGGTGGACCTTTGGGAATACTGCGCCGAAAAAGGCATACAGGTGGACCTCGGCTCCGACCAGACCTCGCTACACAACCCGTGGGCAGGCGGATACTACCCCGTGGGAGTGACTTTCGAGGACGCCAAAGTTATGATGGCCGAGAAACCGGAACTTTTCAAGGAGAAAGTGCAGGAATCGTTGCGCCGCCACGTGGCAGCCGTTAACAAACTCACTGCCAAGGGGATGTATTTCTTCGACTACGGCAACGCCTTCCTTCTGGAGAGCAGCCGCGCCGGTGCCGACATCTGGAACGCCGACCACACAGCTTTCCGCTATCCTTCTTATGTTCAAGACATTATGGGACCGATGTGTTTCGACTACGGTTTCGGACCTTTCCGTTGGGTATGCACCAGCGGCAAGCCCGAAGACCTCGACAAGAGCGACCACATAGCCATGGAAGTGCTGGCCGAGATAGCAGCCACGGCTCCCGCCGAGATACAGCAGCAGATGCACGACAACATACAGTGGATAAAGGGTGCCAAAGAGAACCACCTCGTTGTAGGTTCGCAGGCCCGTATCCTCTACGCCGACTGCGAAGGCCGCACCAAGATAGCAGCCCGTTTCAACGAAGCCATCAAGAAAGGCGAAATCTCCGCTCCTATCGTCCTTGGCCGCGACCACCACGACGTTTCCGGCACCGACAGCCCGTTCCGTGAAACCTCCAACATCTACGACGGTAGCAACCGTTGTGCCGACATGGCTGTGCAGAACGTCATCGGCGACAGTTTCCGCGGCGCTACGTGGGTGAGCATCCACAACGGCGGCGGCGTAGGCTGGGGCGAGGTGATGAACGGCGGCTTCGGCATGGTGCTCGACGGCAGCGAAGCCTGCGACCGTCGTCTGCGCATGATGCTCCACTGGGACGTGAACAACGGCATAAGCCGCCGCAGCTGGGCACGCAACGAAGGCGCCATGTTTGCCATAAAACGTGCCATGGACATCTGCCCCGAACTGAAAGTGACAATGCCCAACCTTGTGGACGACAGCATTTTGGAAGGACTTTTTTAATTAGTTAGGAATTGGGAGTTAGGAGTTGTGAGTTGGGAGTTGGAATATTATATATAAGTTGCGGCGGATTGAAAATCCGCCGCAACCTTTAAATAAAACGCAAAATCGAATAAACAATAAAATAGAAAACTATGAAAGCACGATTTCTAATACCTTTGGCAGCATTGGCCCTGATAACGATTTGCAGCTGCAACCACAACATAGGTAATGCGACAATAGCCAAACCTTTGAATTGCGATGTTGTCCCCTCCGAGGTCTTTGGAGGAGATTACACCGCCGCCGACCTTAAGTTTTATCGTGTGGTGGATTCGCACGACGATGTATGGAATATGTATTTACGTTGTGTCGGCGAACTGCCCGAAGGTATCCCCGCAGGCATATCCGAGGACGGCAGAATAACAAGCCTAGAGGCCGACACCGCCGCTTTTGCAGAACACGCCAGAAACATCTGTATGAAGATGTGCAACGACGCCAACGAATACATATATGGGTGGCAAAGCCTTCTTAGCACAGAGGACACCGTATACGAGTGTCTGTTCCTCTGTAGCGAACCGCTGCCCCTTGACGGGAACGATGTGGTGGAAGCCAGAGCCTTGGAAAATGAACACTTTGGCTGGGCCGAGCCTTTGTTGGACATGACTTTCAACACTGAAGCCGCCAAAAGGTGGGAGAAAATAACAGATGAGAACATCGGTCGCAGGATAGCATTTGTTTTCGCCGGAAAAGTGATTAGCACGCCAATGGTGAACTGTAAAATTGAAGGCGGCAAAAGTTGCGTCAGCGGTCTCTCCGAAGAAGAGACCTGCGCTCTGGCGAAAGTGCTGAGAAAATAGCAAGTTGAAATTGCCTATAATCAACCCTACCGACAATTAAAACTCCCAAAAATCTCAACTTTTAAACCTTCATTCCACCGCGTCAGTCTGTTCCGAATTCCGAATTCACAAAAAATCCTTATCTTTGCAAAACGTTTTTTACACGGATAACAATCAACAACAATCGATAAATCAACGAATTACAACCAACAATATGAGCATAATCAACACCAAAAACCTTAAAGGCGACATATTCGGGGGCATCACCGCGGGAGTGGTGGCACTGCCCTTGGCACTGGCTTTCGGTATTCAGGCCTTCGGCGGCATCAACGACCCTGCAGCCAACTCGATAGGGGCTTTGGCGGGACTTGTGGGCGCCACCATGCTGGGCTTCTTCGCTGCCATTTTCGGCGGCACGCACTCGCAGATAAGCGGTCCCACCGGCCCGATGACGGTAATCACCGCTGGCCTCACCGCCGGAGCGTGGGCCTCGATGACCAACCCGTCGTTTTCGCAGGTGCTGCTAACCATGTCGCTGGCGGGAGTGTTTTGCGGACTATTCCAAATACTGTTCGGCGTAATAAAAATAGGCAAATACGTGCGCTACATCCCCTACCCTGTACTTTCGGGATTTATGAGCGGCATAGGCATCATCATCATACTGCAACAGATTTACCCGCTGATAGGCCTTAAATCGCCGGTGCTGGTGGTGGAGATGATAACAGAATTCCCCGCACGTGTGGCCGACGGCATAAGCTTGGTCGCCCTTCTCATCGGCCTTGGCACCATTGCCATCATATCACTTTTCCCACTGATTACCAAGAAAATACCCGCCACCCTAGTGGCTCTTGTGGTGATGACGGTGGTTTCTCTGTTTGTCAACTATCCCGAAAAACTCACCATTGGCGAGATTCCCGCCGGTTTCCCCATGCCTTTCTTCGCCAAGGAGGGCATGTCGTTGGCCGGAATCGACTGGCTGGCGATGATCAAGATGGCCATAATACCGGGCCTCACCCTTGCGGGACTCGGCTCCATCGACACGCTGCTCACCTCCGTGGTGGCCGACAATATCACCAAGACGCACCACAACAGCAACCGCGAACTTGTGGGACAAGGCATCGGAAATATGATATCGGGACTTTTCTGCGGCATATCGGGCGCCGGTGCCACCATGCGTACCGTGGTTAATGTGAAAAGCGGCGGCCGCACACAGCTGTCGGGAGTGGTGCACTCCCTGTTTCTGCTGGCCGTTCTGCTGGGTCTGGGCAGTTTGGTGAAATACGTGCCGCTTAGCGTGCTGGCCGGCATACTTATCTCCGTGGGCTGGGGCATAATCGATTTCAAAGGACTGAAGGACCTGCTCAAGATACCGCGCGCCGACGCTTTCGTGCTGGTGGTGGTGCTGTTGCTCACCGTGTTTGTGGACCTGCTCACAGCAGTGGGCATTGGCATGATAATAGCATGTGTGCTGTTTATGAAACGTGCCGGCGACCTTGTGGAAGGCAGCTACAAGGCTGGCGAGATAAGCAATTTCGACAAGGAGTCGCCGTGGGCCGACGAGGGCGGCGTGCCTGAAGAGATTAAGCACAAAATCTACATCCAACGTCTGAACGGTCCTATCTTCTTCGGCTCGATAACACGTTTTCAGGAAGTTATGCACGACATCCCCACCGACGTGAGGCTCGTCATCATACGAATGAAACTGGTGTCATTTATGGACCAGTCGGGGCTGTACGCCATGGAGACGGCTATCAAAGACCTTCAGGCTCAGGGCATTACCGTTTATATGACGATAATCCAGCCGCAGCCTATGTACATGCTAAAGTCGATGAAGCTGATACCCAACGTGGTGGCCGAAGAGAACACCTTCAAGACCTTCGAGGACTGCACCGACAGGCTGCGAGACATCGCCCCGACGCTCTGACAAACACTTTTCTGAATTGGCAACAGCTACGCACATAGTACGACACATTTTTCGGCACGCACTGCCGAAAGTCGTTGTTTTTGTCGTGGCGCTGCTGTCTTTCAACACATTATCGGCCCAGAACGCAGGCTGTGTCGTCGACGGCAAAACCAAGGAGCCCATGCCGTTTGTCAACGTGTCGTACCACACCAAGGGACGGCTCAACGGCACCACCACCGACGCCAACGGCAACTACGTGCTCGGCCTGCTCTCGCAAATCGACGACAGCGTTGTATTTCAATGCGTTGGCTACACCACTGTAGTCAAACACAAATCGGAGCTGAAGGGTTCCGACATTATTGTAACCATGCAGCAGAAGTCGTTCGAGCTCAACGAGTTCACCGTAACTGCCCGTCGCGAGCGCTACCGCCGCAAGAACAACCCCGCCGTGGAGCTGATGCGGAGGGTTATCGCCAACAAGCAACGCAACAGCATCGATAACGCCGACGCCTACAGCTACCGCAAGCACGAAAAGATGGAAGTGTCGCTGTCGAACCTCAACGAGAGCATGCGCTACAAAGCGCCTTTCAAAAAGATAGGCTTCATTTTCGACAACATGCAGGAGTCGGAGCTGAACGGCAAAAAATACGTGCCTCTATATTTTATGGAGAACCTTTCGGAGACCTATTTCGACAGGTCGTCGTCCGGCACGCCACGCACCATCACCACCGCCAACCGCGATGTGGAGGTGGACAAATTTCTCGACCAATACAGCCTTGAGCTGGCCATGGACGAGGTTTTCGGCGACATCGACATCTACGACGAACGCATTCCACTTTTGAGCAACGAATTTATATCGCCGCTTTCGCAATACGGCATTCTGTTCTACCATTACCACATAGCCGATACCTTTTATTTCGACGGTGACACCTGCATAAGCCTTCTGTTTTCGCCCGCCAACCAGCAGGATTTCGGCTTTTACGGCAAAATGGCCGTTACCAAGGACAGCCTGTGTGCCGTGCGCAAGGTGCAGCTCAACCTGCCCTACAGCAATTCGGTGAATTTTGTTGAACAGATACGTTTCGAGCAGGAATACCAACGTAGCGACGGCCGTCTGCTGGTGGCGTTGAAAAATATCGTTGTAGATTTCCATGTGCCCGGCGTGTCGGCCCACGGCCGAAAACGCACCATCTACGACGACTATGTGTTCGACAGCGTCATCGTTGCCAAAAGCCGCAAACTCCCCGACCATGTGCCCAACTACAACAAACGCGACGACGATTACTGGAACGAGCACCGCATCGAGCCCCTCACGCCCAACGAGCAGCGCATCTACGACGATGCCGCCCGTCTCAGAGACGTAACCCCCTATCGTGTTCTGGTAAAGACTATTATGGCCATTGCGGGAGGATACGTGGATTTGGGCAAGGTGGACTGGGGGCCGGTGGAGAACACCGTAAGCTGGAACTCCGTGGAGGGATTGCGGCTGCGCTTAGGCGGAAAGACCAATATGAAGTTCAACGAACACCTTTTCTTTTCGGGATTTGTGGCCTACGGCCTCAACGACTACCGTTTCAAATACAACATCAAAGCCATGTACTCCTTTGCGGAGAAGAAATACCATCAGTACGAGTTTCCTCACAACCTGCTTTCGGTGGCCTACGAGGAGAACACCTTCATTCCCGGACAGGAGTTTACGATGGGCACCTCGGACAGGCTTTTCCAGTCGTTCAGCCACACCGGCATCGACAAAATGACTTTCGACCGAAAGCTCACCCTGCAGTACGACTACGAGACGCCACTCCATTGCTCGATAAAGACCAAGGTGGAGCATCTGGACCAGGAGCCCCTCGCCAACCTCGATTTCACCAGTGTGGACGGCAAAACGGAGTACAACCCATTGCGCTCCGACATTTTCGAGCTGCAGCTGCGTTTCGCCCCGCGCGAACGTTTCTACCAAAGCTACGAGTACCGTATGCCCATCAACAACACTTCGCCGGTTTTCACCCTCACCTACACCTACGGCACACGTCTGTTCGGCGCCGATTTCGAGTATCACAAGCTGAAAGCCCGTTTGCAGAAACGCTGGTTTGTGCTTTCCATCGGTTTCCTCGACGTGAGCGTGGAGGCAGGTAAAATCTTCGGCCAAGTGCCTCACCTGCTGCTTTTTGTGCATCACGCCAACCAAGGGTACACCTATCAGGACGAGGCGTTCAACCTGATGAACTATTTCGAGTTTGCCAGCGACCAATATGTGCAGATGATGGCCAACTACAGTTTCAACGGATTCATTTTCAACCGCATACCTCTAATAAAGAAACTCAAATGGCGCGAGGTGTGTTCCGCCAAAGCCGTGTGGGGCGATGTGTCGAGCCTCAACATGCCCACCGCCGACAACCCCAAACTGATACCCTTCCCCACCAACGCCGACGGGGAACCGGAGACTTCCACCCTCGCCAAAATGCCATACGTGGAGGTGAGCGCGGGCATCGACAACATTTTCA
>JAEENM010000018.1 GCA_016283745.1 Bacteroidales bacterium
TCGATGTCGAAAGCCTCGGCGAGGTCTTCGATACGTTTTATGGAGTCGCGTTCGTCGCGCACCGAGCCGAAGGGGTAGATGGTCTCGTTGTGTTCGAGGTCGCCTTGTTCGCTGAGGCACACCACCTTACATCCTGTGCGGAAGCCCGGGTCGATGGCCATCACACGTTTCTGTCCCAGCGGCGAGGCCAGCAGCAGCTGACGCAGGTTTTCGGCAAACACTTTGATAGCCTCCTCGTCGGCGCGGGCTTTCAGCTGGTTGTAGAACTCGGTCTCTATCGACGGGGCGAGCAGACGTTTGTAGCTGTCCCTCACGGCGTTGTAAACGATTTTCGAGCTGGCGTTGCGATTTTTGATAAACAAGCGGTCGAGACGTTCGCCCGCCCAGTCCTCGTTTTTCGGGGCAATCTTTACACGCAGCACGCCCTCGTTCTCGCCACGGAACATGGCCAGTATGCGGTGCGACGGCACTTTGGCCACCGGCTCGCTCCAGTCGAACCACGACTTGAATTTGGCGCCTTCGTCGGCTTTGTTTTTCACCACTTTGGATGAGAGAATTCCCTGTGTGGCAAAGAGTTTGCGTATGGTGTTGCGTGCGGTGGCGTCCTCGCTTATGCGTTCGGCGATGATGTCGCTGGCACCCGCAATGGCGTCGTCGGTGCTTTCCACGCCTTTTTCGGCGTTGACGAAAGTCGCAGCAAATGCCTCAATGTCGATGTTTTGCTGAAGCTGTATCTTGTCCGCCAGGGGTTCGAGGCCTTTTTCGATGGCCACGGTGGCACGGGTTTTGCGTTTGGGTTTGTAGGGCAGGTATAGGTCTTCGAGTTGTGTTAGGTTGTCGGCTTCGACAATCTGTTTCTCCAGTTCGGGTGTGAGTTTGTCCTGCTCGCGTATGGAGGCGAGGATGGCTTCGCGACGTTTGTCGAGTTCCACCAGACGAGCCAGAAGGTCGCGGATGGCGGCTATCTGCACCTCGTTGAGGTTTCCGGTGGCCTCCTTGCGGTAACGGGCTATGAAAGGCACCGTGGCGCCGTTTTGCAGCAGTTCGATGGTCTTTTCCACCTGCCGCGAGCCGAGGCTAAGCCGTGAGGCTATGATTGTTGCATAATCCGTCATAAGTGTGTTTTAAAATGCAAAGATACGAATAATTTCTGACATAGGTTTGGATATAGGTGTTTTTGGCCATCGAGGAAAAGAAAAAAATTTTTTCTGCCTCAAAAGTTTGTTATTATGAAAATAAAAGTGTAACTTTGCAGTTTCGACGTATAACTTAAAAACACATATAATTATGTTAGACAAAAAAGTATCCAAACTGCTCAACGAGCAAATCAACAAAGAATTATTTTCGGCTTATCTCTATCTTGATATGTCGAGTTATTTTGAAGCACGCGGCCTCAACGGTTTCGCCAACTGGTATATGATTCAGGCGCAGGAAGAGCGCGACCATGCCATGCTTTTCTACCAGTATCTGCACAACAACGGCGAGAAAGTAACCCTTGAAGCCATCGGCAAACCCGACAAAAAATTCAAAAAAGACATGGACGTGCTGAAAGCCGGCCTCGAACACGAGGAATATGTTACATCGCTGATTAACAACATCTACGATGCAGCCTACAAAGTAAAAGACTTCCGCACCATGCAGTTCCTCGACTGGTTTATCAAAGAACAGGGCGAAGAAGAGACCAACGCCAACGACATGATTACCAAGATGGAACTCTTCGGCAGCGACCCCAAAGGACTGTATATGCTCAACCAGGAGCTGGCCGGACGTACCTACAGCGCTCCCAGCTTGGTTTTGGACTAATTATTAACGATTAAAACACACGCACTTATGAAAAAATATGTTTGCACTGTGTGCGGCTATGTTTACGACGAAGCCGCTGGCGATCCCGACCACGGCATAGCCCCCGGAACCAAATGGGAAGACCTGCCCGAAGATTTCGAATGCCCCCTCTGCGGCGTCGGTAAAGACAGTTTCGAAGAAAAATAATACTGCCATGAAAGACAAAATCCTGAAACTGATGGCCGAGACAGGCCGTCCGATGAGCGCCGGCGAGGTGGAGAAAGCCCTCGGCGCCGACCGCAAGGAAATCGACAAGGCTTTCAAACAGCTGAAAGACGAAGGTGCCATTGTGTCGCCCGTGCGATGCAAATGGGAACCCAAAAAGTAATATCGAATACATTTAATAAAAAAGGAGAAACAACATTATGAGTAAAAAATTTATCTGCCCCGTGTGCGGTTACGTATATGAAGGCGACGAAATGCCCGAAAAATGCCCCATCTGCGGAAAACAGATGCAGGAAGTGAAAGAAGACATCAAGACTTGGGCCGCCGAACACATAGTAGGCGTGGCCAAAGACGCTCCCGAGGACATCAAGGCCGACCTGCGTATGAACTTCGAAGGCGAATGCAAGGAAGTTGGTATGTACCTGGCCATGGCACGTGTGGCTCACCGCGAAGGCTATCCCGAGATAGGTCTCTACTGGGAGAAAGCCGCTTTCGAAGAAGCCGAACATGCAGCCAAATTTGCCGAACTGCTCGGCGAAGTGCTCACCGACAGCACCGCCCAGAACCTGAAAATGCGTGTTGACGCCGAATACGGTGCCACCGCCGGCAAGACCGACCTCGCCAAACGCGCCAAAGCCCTCAACCTCGATGCCATTCACGACACCGTGCATGAGATGGCCCGCGACGAAGCCCGCCACGGCAAAGCTCTGGAAGGTCTGCTCAACCGCTATTTCAA
>JAEENM010000151.1 GCA_016283745.1 Bacteroidales bacterium
TGTTTTTTCGACTGAGGCATAGCCGTTTCGCACAGCGCCATAGCCTTGTCGTAGTCGGCCAGATAGTCCATATAGAACTCCCCTGCCTCCAGTAGCCATTCGATGTTGGTTGTGTCGAGTCGTGAGCGGAGTTCGAGGTAATATGCGGCGGAGTCGTTCTGAAAACGTGCCACAAAGAGTTCGTAGTAGTTGTAGCAGCGCTGTGCCACCTCGTTCATCTCGGCGGAGTGCACCGCTTCCACTTTCTGCTGCTGATCGAGCTGTTGTTTCAGCGCCTCACCTGCCTTGAGTGCCGCCTCAACCTGCTGTCCCACGTCGCCACGACTTCGGAGCAGCGAGTCGGCCTTGGCCAGCTGTCCGTTTTCAATGCAGCTGGAGACCTGACGCTGGAAGTCGTCGAGCTGGTCGTAGTCGAGCACCGAGTAGCGTTGTGCCATGTCGGAGATGAGGCGTTCGTTGCTCTCCTGCTGGGAGTAGAGCTGCTGCAAAGCGTTGTTGTATTGTTCGTCGGTGAGGCGGTTCTGCTCGTGCAGTGCCTCTATCTCGTCTTCCTTGTCGCGGAGCTGGTTTTGGAGCTGGCGGCGTATCTTACGTTCGGCGGTGAGCTTGTCCTGCTGTTGCTGTTCGGGCGTTTCCATCACCACGGACAGCGGGTTGCCGGAGTATCTGTAGCTGCGGCACACCTCGGCATCCACGAGCTGGTAGCCCTGTTTCGACACATTTTTGAGGGTGTAGCTATTGCCCGAAACGGGGAAGGAGAAATGCCCGTCGGAGGCCAGCAAAGCCTGACGGCCTTCCACCTGCACCGTGGCACCGGAGAGCATCGTCCCCGGCACGAGTTTGCCGCCCACCATACGTCCGCGGGTCTTCACCACGCCGCTCTGCGTCTGTGCCTGCATGCCCAAAAAGGCAAAGGCAAGAAGTACAAAGATTATTGTCGTTTTTTTCATATCTTATTTTTGTTTTTTTTCTGACTGTTTTTGTTTAAGATCTTCAATCTCGGCCTTGATAGCGTCCATCAAATCCAGACTCTCCTGCTTTTTGTTTTTCTTATAGATTTCCAAAGCGCGGGTATAATGCTCCAAGGCTTTGTCATAGTCGTTAATGTGGTCATATAGCCTGGCCAGATCAAGGTGCGAATCAGCCAACGACTCGTCGTTTTTATCGAGATGTTTTTCTTGCACCGACAATGCTTTTAGAGAATAAATCAATGCCGTTTCGAATTCGTCTTTATTTTCATACGCCCCGGCAAGACAATAATAACGGTCGTACATCTGCAAAGCATCTTCGCCATAAACCTTTCGGGTTATCTCTTCCGATTTTTTGAAATACTGCAACGCTTGGTCATATTCCAGTTCATGAATATCTGCAAAGCCAATGTAGTCGTATGGGTAGACGAGTTCGATATTGTCTTCACCGAAAAATTGTTTTATGATGTCAATGGCTTTGAAACTGTAGTCGATTGCTTTGACGTACTCACACGCTAGCAGTGCGTTGGAGGCCATATTGTTGTAGATACGCGCTATGCGGGGGTGTCTCTCGCCGAATAGTTTTTTCTCAATTTCAAGACATCTAACGTAATATCCCGAGGCTTTTTTATTGTCTCCCAAAACATTAGCGTACAAGTTGGCAATATTCATATAAACCATCGACACATCGGGGTGGTTGATACCGTACAATGCCGTGTCGATAGCCAGAGCCTTGCCGAAATTGTCCATAGACCGTTGGAAAGAAGTGTCAATATTCATATAGCACACGCCGATGGAGTTGTAGCAGTGGGCCACTTCGGGAGTGTTTTCGCCCTGTGCCTTGCGGTAAATGGCAAGGGCTTGCTTGAAACGGTCGAGGGCGTTTTCGTAATCTTCCACCTGAAGGTAATATCCGCCAAGGTTCCTGAGCGAGTTGGCCACCAGCGGGTGTTCGTTACCATACCATTGCCGCCTGATTTCCAACGCTTTGCCAAAACAGTCTGCCGCACTTTTTGTATTACCCATCTGCAGGTACTCCCGTCCCATGCCCGTGTATGCCGTGGCCACGGAAGGATGGCGTTCGCCGAATGTCTCCAACGATATATCGAGCACACGTTTGTAATACTTGAGGGCTTTGTTGTAGTCGGCCAGATAGAACTCTATGAAATAGGCCGCATCGTTCATCCACTCCAAGTTGTTGCTGTCGAGCGAGGAACGCAGTTCGAGGTAATAGGCGGCGGAGTCGTTCTGGTGCGAGAGCAGGTAGCGCTGATAATAGTTGTAGCAGTCGGCGGCGATAAGCTCCAGCTTTTTGCGTGTCCCCTCCCGACCTTGGTCGAGCTGTTGCTGACGTTGCTTGATGGCGGCCTCCTCCGCGTCTTCGGTTGCTTGTTCCTTGCGCATCTGCGAGATACGTTCACCCAAGTCGCCGCGCGATTTCAGCAACGAGTCGGCACGTGCCACGTCGCCCGTTTCGAGACACTGGTTCACCTGACGTTGGAACTCGTCGAGCTGGTCGTAGTCGAGTGTGGCATAGTATTTCGCTATATCCTTGATTATCTTTTCGTTGTCTTCGCGGTCCTGACTCACCTGCAGCAGCAGACGGTTTTTCTCCTCCAGCGAAACGTTCATCGCCTCAATCTCGTCCTCGCGTTGTTGCAGACGCTGTTCCAGCTGCCGGCGCAGGGCACGTTCCTTGGCAAGCTGGTCGGACTGACGCTGTCCGGGCATCTCCATCACTATCTGCAAAGGCGTTGCGGAGTATTTGTAGAAACGGCACACCTCGGCATCGACAAGGGTGTAGCCCTGCTTGGAGACGCTTTTCAGTCTGAAACCGCTGCCCGTTACGGGGAACGAAAAACGTCCGTCGGCGGCCAAAACAGGCTGTCGCCCCTCCACCTCCACCGTGGCGCCCTGCAAAAGCGTGCCAGGCACCAGCTTGCCGTTAACCATACGGCCGCGCGTTTTCACCACCCCACTCTGCGTCTGGGCGGAGGCGAAAAGAACCGCTGTCGTCAGCAACGATATAAGTATCAGTCTCTTCACGTCGAACGTTTTTCCTTAATTAACAAATCTTTTCGGGATTTAACACCCGAAATGCCAATAAAATCAGCGTTGCAAAGTTACATTTTTTATTTCAAAATTCCAAAAAAGAGGCCATTTTTTAACATATTAAAAAAAACAGCACAAAATCTGTGCAAACTTTCACTCTTTCCGCAATAAAAACAATCACCTCCGCGTTATAATCATTTGCGTTCCCGAAAAAGGGGCGCAGAAAAAGCAGAATAGGACACCATTGCATTGATATATGATTGACATAGAGAAGATTAGAGCACAGTTCAAGATTTTGGACACCACCGTTTACGGCAAGCCGCTGATTTATTTCGACAACGCCGCCACCACACAGAAGCCGGAGTGCGTTATCAACGCCCTTGCCGACTACTACCGTACGCTGAACAGCAACATACACCGCGGGGCGCACTACCTAAGCTCCGAAGCCACAGACCGTTACGAACAGACACGCGAAAAAGTGCGGGCTTTCATCAACGCAAGCAAGAAAGAGGAAATCGTCTTCACCCGCGGCACCACCGAAAGCATCAACCTTGTAGCGTCGTCGTTCGGCAGGGAGTTCCTCCACCAAGGCGACGAGGTTATCATCTCAGGCATGGAGCACCACTCCAACATAGTACCGTGGCAGCTGGCCTGCGAGCAGAAAGGCGCTTCGCTCAAGGTCATCCCCTTCTCCGGCCAAGGAGTGCTCGATTTGGACAGCTACAAAAGCCTGTTTTCGGACAAGACACGCATCGTGGCCGTGAACCACGTCTCCAACACCCTCGGCACCGTCAATCCTATCGCTGAGATTATCGCCATAGCCCACAGCCACGGCGTTCCCGTTCTTATCGACGGGGCCCAGTCCATATCGCACCTTGCCGTGGACGTGCAGGCGCTGGACTGCGATTTCTACTGCTTTTCGGGACACAAGATGTACGCCCCCATGGGCATCGGCGTGCTGTACGGCAAAGAGGAATGGCTCGACAAACTGCCTCCCTATCAGGGCGGCGGCGAGATGATAAAGGACGTAACCTTCGAACGCACCACCTACAACGAACTGCCGTTCAAATTCGAGGCAGGAACTCCTTCGGTGGGCGACACGCTGGCTCTGAAAACGGCAATAGAGTTTATGCAAAGCATTGGCATAGAGAATATTGCGGCTTACGAACAGCAGCTGCTCGACTACGCCACACAACGGCTAAACGACATCGGCGGAATACGCATTTTCGGCAACGCACCGCACAAGACATCGGTAATTTCGTTCCTTATCGGCAACGCCCACCCCTACGACACCGGCACGCTGCTCGACAAGCTTGGCATCGCCGTCCGCACCGGCCACCACTGCACACAGCCCATTATGGACCGCTACGGCATCCCCGGCACGGTAAGAGCCTCGTTTGCAGTGTATAACACCACGGAGGAGATAGACGCTTTCATCAACGCAATAATCAGGATTAAGCCGATGCTAGATTAGTTGAAAATTGATAATTGATAGTTGAAAGTTGAAATGTTATTTTTGTATTCAGTGTAGGGACGCAATGCTTGCGTCCGAAAATTGAAATCTGAAAAACTTCGACAAAAAGAATTATAAATTGTAAATTATAAATTATTAACTGAAAGAGATGAACGTTCATTTTATCGCCATAGGCGGAAGTGCCATGCACAACCTTGCAATAGCCCTGCACCTGAAGGGTTACCATGTTACCGGCTCCGACGACGAGATTTTCGACCCCGCCAAGTCGCGACTGCAGAAATACGGCCTGTTGCCCGAAGGCATCGGCTGGAATCCCGACAAGATTACCAAAGAGCTCGACGCTGTGATACTTGGCATGCACGCCCGCGAAGACAACCCCGAGCTGCTCCGTGCCAAAGAGCTGGGTATCAAGATTTTCTCGTATCCCGAATATCTATACGAGCAGTCGAAGGACAAGACACGCGTGGTGATTGGCGGCAGTCACGGCAAGACCACTATCACGGCAATGATACTGCACGTGCTTCAACAGCTAGGCTTCGACACCGACTATATGGTGGGCGCCCAGCTGGAGGGCTTCGAGGTGATGGTGCGACTCTCGCACGAGGCGAAGGTGATGGTCATCGAAGGCGACGAATACCTCACCTCCCCTATCGACCGCCGGCCGAAATTCCACCTCTACCAGCCTAACATTGCCGTAATCAGCGGCATAGCGTGGGACCACATCAACGTCTTCCCCACTTTCGACATATACAAAGAGCAGTTCGCACAGTTCATACGCCTCATCCGTCCCGACGGCACCCTAATCTACTGCGCCGACGACAAAGACGTGTGCTCCGTGGCCGACAGCGTGGAACGCAACGACATCACCAAAACCGGCTATCACACAGCCAATTACGAGATAAAAGACGGCACCACCTATATCATATCCGACAACGGCAGCCGCACCCCGCTGATGATTTTCGGACGGCACAACCTGCAAAACATAATGGCCGCCAAGAACGCCTGCAACGCACTGGGTATCAGCGACAACGATTTTCTGTCGGCGATAAGCACTTTCAAAGGCGCCTCGAAACGTCTGGAACTGGTGAAAAAAGACACACAAACCGCTGTGTATAAAGACTTTGCCCACGCCCCTTCGAAACTGCGTGCCACCATTGCCGCCATGAAAGAGCAATACCCCGAACGCAAGCTGGTGGCCTGCATGGAGCTGCACACTTTCAGCAGCCTTACGCCCGAATTCCTTGCGCAATACGCCGGCTGTATGGACCTTGCCGACGTGCCGATAGTGTATTTCAACCCGCACGCCGTGGCACACAAGAAACTGCCGCCGCTGGACCCCGAAAAGGTGCGTGCCGCTTTCCAGAACGACAAAATCCATGTCTTCAACGACTCCGCCCTGCTGCGCCAAGACCTCACCAAACGCAGCTGGACCGGCAGCAACCTGCTGATGATGAGTTCCGGCAATTTCGACGGAATAGACTTTCGCCAATTGGCGGACGAAATCCTGCAAAGTTGAAAATGAGAGTTGAGAGATGAAAGTTTTACCCCACGAGTCGGAGAGATACGAAATATCAAAAACTGACTCTTGGAAAATACAGTTTTGCCTCAAAATCGATATAAAAAAGGTACAATTTTTGAAAGAAATTGAATCTTATTTGTAACAATTGTCTGATACAAAGCACACCATACAAAAGACCTAACTCATTGAATTTATACGATTTCAAACCATTTTGCGGTGATTAGGCAGATCATTCTCCGCAAAAATGCGGAGAATATTGTCTTTTTTCTCCGCAAAGGGATGAAAAGAGCTTATTTACTGCAATTTATGATGCAGATAGCGGAATGCCTAGAAAGAAAATTGTTGGGTGTAACAGATAAAATTTGCTAATTTTGTCTGTTATACCCGATAAAATTGTCTAAAAGGGCAATTTTAGTATTCGACAAGGTGCACTAAAAAGATTACAAACTCATTAACCAATCCAATACGGGAATAACCTCTATCGTTTGATTTTCGAGGGAAATATTTTCGGCTTCGGACATTGTTATTATCAACAGCCTGGTGTCGGGGTGTTTTTTTGCAAATTGAATAAGCGATGCAGTTTCGCGTTCGCGCGTATCAATGTCGGCAATAGAATACGACACTTGGATGGCAGTGTTTTTCTGTTCTAAATAAAAGTCTATCTCGTAGTTAGATTTCAGATAGCATAAGTTGTCGTGTCCGTATTTCCTAAATAGGGTTACGGCCACAAAGTTTTCCAACAACGAAGTTTCGGCGTCTGTCAAAAACAGATTTAAAATGCCGTTGTCGATGAAATAATATTTTTTTACGGTTTCACGGTCGCTGATTTTTGCCAGTCCATTTTCTAACGGCATTATAAGCCAAGCGTTTACAGCGTAATCTATGTATTCGGCCACGGTGCCTACAGTTATATTGTTGCCGGTTGATTTAATTATGTTTTGAATACGGTTATACGACGTGGGCTGTTTTACGCTTTCGGCCAGCTTTTTTATTGTCAGCCCCATTACCCTGCTGTTGCGTATGTTATTGCGCGCACAGATGTCTCCCAGATATATTTTTTGATACAGACTTTGCAGCAACGAGCGTTTGTCTTTGAAATATATCGTTTCCGGCAATCCTCCAAAGTGAAAATAGTCGTTGAAAGCAGCCGACACTTTTGCCTTTTCAATGGTTGAATGCTGCCAATTGTCGGGTAGTTCTAAAGATTTTGCGTTCAGGTACTCAAAAAAAGTATATGGAAATATGTCGCATATCAGGAAACGGCCTCCCAGCGTGGTGGCCACATCACTGCTTAGCATTTTTGCGTTGCTCCCGGTCACGTAAACGGTGTATTTGGCATCGGCCAAGCGTCGCACGAACTTGTCCCAGTGATCAACAATCTGGATTTCGTCGAAAAACAATATCGGTTTGGTGTCCGTCCCATTCATCTCATAATGGACTTCGAGAATTGTGTTGAGGTCATCGCTGTTGATTTCGGAAAGACGTTCGTCCTCGAAGTTGACAAACAGGATGTCTTTGATTGATATGCCGGCCGCCAATAGTTGCAACACTCGCTGATAAAGCATGTATGTTTTACCGACGCGCCGCAGTCCGACAAAAACATAGTTGGCGTTTTCCTCAAATACAAACGGACGGTGGACTATTTCGAGAGAAAGGATCTCCTCTCGTTTGTCCATAATGCACTGTTTTACAACATCTTTATTAATACTCATATATTTGCTATTTTTTTGCAAATATAAGAATTTATTTGATATAACGGATAAAATCTTTAAATTTTATCTGTTATACCAGATAAAATTAGTTTTTAGGAGGAGAAAAACTATTTCTCGCACCAATAGTCTACGCCACCGTGATGGGAACACGTGCCATTATGGGTTGTGCTGTAGCTTGGAGATCCATCGTTACAAACAGCTGTAGGCTTCCGACACGAAGAAAACAATAGGAGTAATAGCAAAAATGCTATTACTCCATTTTTGTGATTTTTTCTTATATTACAGCGTAACATTATTACCAACCAATGAATTTGTCAACATAAGACTTTGTCGTTTGTGGACTGTTCGTTTGAACCACTTTTACTTTCTGAATCCCCATATTATTACACCAATCGGTTAGTAGTTTTTCAATTTTATCGAATTCTTCAGGTGTGCCTTTTGATGTATTGATTTCAAGAAACATGACTTCTAAATTTTCATATTCTTTATTGATAGGTTCTATTGCTGTTTGCGATTTTAGAGTTTCTGATAAAATTCCTCGACAAACAGTGCCATTTTTTTTCCATGAATTTTTGTGATATATGTAACCATCGGTAAGTATTAAAAGTATGTTTCTATATCCGTCCTCGACACATTCAACTTCGACAGGACCATTAAAAAAACTCCAGATATCAGACCCTGGGAATTTTGGGTCTTTATCAACTTCAACTTTTGCTTGGCGGTATATGTAGCTTATGCCAGTTTTCCACGCTGAATCCATTGATAAAAGCTGTTTTTGCTTATTAGATATGTCGTTTGGATCATTTACTTTCATATCGAACTCCATGTCTTCAAGTTTGGAAACGTCTTGAGGATAAGGGTAGCATATTACTTTAATTCTGTTCCCAACCACTTTGAATTTTCCATTTGGAGCTTGATTGTTATAAAATGACTTCTGGATATTCATTAATAAAATGGAATCCTTCTCGAGCTGAATATATTTTGTATTTCCTGTATTGTCATCTTGTTTGATTCGATCTGACAAATCAAGCAATACGGTGATATTTAGCGGGGTTATAGTATTATTGGAATCTTCCCCTTTCTGTGTGGATTCCGAATTCCCATCGTAACCGCCACATGAAAAAATTACCGACAAAGAAATCAATAACAATGTCGATAGATTAATTTTAGTTCTTGATACAAATTTCATATTGTTTTTTTGTTAAGTTATACTGTTTTTTTACTTTGTTATTTTGCCATCCATGTTTCAACTTCTGTAATAGAACGTTCAAAATCCGCTCTCAGTGGCGTAACATCTCTTTTAAGTGTACCATAGTAAGTTGTCCAGCCATTGTAATAATCGTGCAAAGCGGAACGTATTTCATCAAAAGAGTATCTTACATGGCTGTTCAACTTTGTATTAAGTTTTGTTATTTCAGCCTCTATATTGTTAATCTCGTTTTTCAGATTGGTTATTGCCTGCCTTTGATTCTGCTTAGAATTTGTGAGTTGCTGCAAAACTCTGTCAATGTTTTCTAACAGATATGAGTTGCTTGTCAGCTTACCGTAGCAATCCATTACAAATCCAAACAGCAGTCCCCATATTAAATATGCAGCGAAACCGCACATGATTACCATCCAAAAGGTTTCATCTGCAAATGCCATTCCAGGATTGTAGTCTATTTTTTCACCCATATCAAGCGTGTGTTCCGCATCAAAAGATCTTTTTGCTATAAGATAAGCAAATAAAGCATCGGCTATAAAAGTAACTAAATACATTAGTACTATTTTAGCGTATGTAGTAAAGTTTTTGCCAGAATCTTTCATGTTGTGGGCTACTAATCCCAATGCCATAAAAACGAATGGCATTAGCAGCACCAACAATCCTGCTCCTATTCCTTTTTCAGCGAAAGCTTTTGGAATAGAATTGCCATCAAAAAGAGCTTTAGCAGTTTCCACTGTTCCATCATCCAAAATGTCTAATTTCCAATCTCTAAAAAAGGCTGAATAAACAGTTGATGAATAGAAGATAAAAAGATATACTGAAAGAAAGACCAAAACAATTGCTCCAATCCATAAATTGAGTTTAATGGACTTACTACCTGTTTTTGTTTCTTTCATTATGCGATCTTTTTCTGCTTGTTTTTCTTTGATCTGTTCATCGATATCGCCAAGTTTTGCGTTTTCTGTTTGAAGTTGATTAGCTTTGTTATTTTTATTAGAATTTTTTACAGCAATATTTGCCAACACTTCTTCTTTCAATCTTTGTTGAAGTGCTTCGTCGTCTTCCTGTTTTTTCTTTATTTCCGCATATGCTCCCATGAAACCAGCATGGAATGTTGCTACACTACCTTGCGATTGACCAGCTTTTATAAAGCCCTTTTGTTTCCACGACAAACCCTCTTTTTCTTGAATGGGTTGTGTTTGTTGTTCTAATGTATTGTCTGTAGAAACATCTCTTTTTGTTCCAAAAAGACCGGACACAATTAATTTGCCATTATTAAATATGCTCATTTTTATAATTGTTATATTATCAACTTACGTATTTTAAAAACTCCTCATGGGAGAGGTTTTCTTGTCCTTTCTCTAAAAGGAAATCTGTTAAGTCATCGATGTTATCCTGAGACACACCGAAACGTTCCATAGTCCTTTTTAAAAGGTCCCTTTCTGTTGGTACTACTTTGCCATCTGCCCATGCTATTCTTGCCATATCATAGAGATATAACAATTTGTCCTTTTCTGATGTTGGTATGTAATAAAGAGTTTCATCTGTTATTATCATTCTATCCATCTCTTCTTCGGTCAATTTAAATTGCTCCTTGCCAATCCTATATAATAGGATCATCTCTTCGTCAGACTTGTCGTTATCTGCCATAACCATGCTGTACAGGTTTGCAAAATAGGAAGTTAAATCCATGTTTACATCATTCACATCGTTAATCATTATTGTTCTTAAGTTTCCTCCCCCCCAAGCCTCCAACGGGGATTATACATAAAAAAAGAAAGGCATGAGACTTATGTGCTCATGTCCGTTTTCACAGAGGCAACGCCAATCACCATTGAAGGAACGGGTAAA
>JAEENM010000152.1 GCA_016283745.1 Bacteroidales bacterium
AACGCAAATCGCCCATTTGGCCAAACGAAACGAAACGTATCCTCTGGAAAAGCTCCAAGTTGAAACCGCGTTCTATCAGACGTTTGGAATCTACGTCGGCCATAGCCTCCTCGGGCAGACCGAAAGCTGCGTCGAAAATGGTGCAGATGTCCTTCACCGGCTTGTAGTTGCGACGGTGGTAATCCATCCCAATGCCAATCTTGTAAACTTTGGATACGGGGAACACGATGGCGGCACCCATGGTGTAGGCGGGCAGCCAGTTGCGGAGGTCGCTGTTGCCGTCGTTCACCACCGAGCCCAACTGGAAGAACACATCCCATTCGGGACGTTTATCCTTGCCGAAAGGTTCGTCTTCCTGCGAGCGTGACAGTGCCGCTTTTGGTGAAAACGCAAATTTTTGCCCCGGCAAACTGAATACATTTTCCGTCAGCATAGTATCCTGCATCGCTCCTTTAAAAGTATATGAAGCTGTATAGCCCTCCATGGAGATATTTACAGTGTAGCCTGCACAACGTTGTTTCTTTCTTATAAAAACTACTCCTCCTGCCGAGTCAAGACAGTCTATCTTATACTGACGGTACAGAGTCAGCCGTCCGTCGGGACGCTGCAGGTTGCAGAACACGTTGACAGATTTTTTTGAGATATCGGAAACGACACAAACCCAATTCGAGTCCTCCCTGAAATGGAAAGTGGGTTTGGGTTGGGTGTTCTCGCCAAGGAAATAAGTGGCCTGCGGAACGCCGTAGCCATAGGCATAGTCGAAATAGGGATAGAGGTCGGCGGAACGCTCTATCTCGGCTTTCATCTGCATGGCGGTGTATCCCTTGCGGCACTGCCAAGCGCAGGCGGCGAAGCCCGAAGTGAGCGGCGTGGCAAAGGAGGTGCCGTACGAGTCGTCGATACCCAGCGAAGTGGTGGCGCAAAGGGTGTGGCCGAAATTGCACACATTGGGTTTCATGCGTCCGTCGGCGGTGGGACCGTAGGAGCTGAACGAGATATGGTTGTATTTTTCGAGACTTGCGTCGATACCGCCAACGGCAATGACTGAGTCTGCATCGGCGGGAGTGATGATGGTATTCCAGCGGTCGGTGGCTTCGTTGCCGGCGGCGTTGCACACCAGCATACCCTTACGGGCTGCAAGGTTGGCGGCTTTGGCCACCACCGAAGTGCCGTCCATATCTTTGGTGTAGTGCCGTTCTTTGCCGTAGCCGAGCGAGCTGCTGATAATGTCGGCGCCGTTCTTGTCGGCCCATTCCATAGCCATGGCCCACCACACTTCCTCTTTGGCGGGCTCGGTGTTCACCTCGGTACGTGCCAGCAGGAACTCGGCTCCGGTGGCAAGTCCCAGCTGCATGGTGTCGTTTTTGCCGGCAATGCAGCTAAGCACCATGGTGCCGTGTTTGTTCCAGCCATAGACGTCGGCTTTCTTTTTGGGGAAATTCCACGTGGCGATGATACGTTTGTTGTCGCGAAGATGCTTGAAAACAGGATGCACGTCGACCTTTGGAAAACCGCCGTCGAACACAGCAATGCGTATGCCCGTGCCGTCGATGCCTTTGGCCACGAACCTCTCCCCTTTCATGCGGCGCAGCTGCGGCGTCACGCCCAGCGACCACAGGTTGGTGTCGCGGTAACCCCATTCGGCCTCACAGCTTGCCAGCTGCATATTACTTTCGATAGGCAGAATCCTGCTCACGAACGGCATTTCTGCGATGGCGGCAATCTGCTCGGGGGTGGCGCCCACGCCCACAGCGTTGAGCCAACGAGACTCGCCTACAAAATCTTCGCAAACGCCCTCGACCTGCGACACATAGCCGCCGTTGAGCGGAAAATTGGTGCTGTCGTACAGCGAAACACCGTTCATGCGGTAACGCTCTATGGCCTTGGCGTCGAAATAGCTGTAAGGGTTGAAAGTGCTTCCAGCTTTATTCTTGAAAAACACCCAATAATAATCCTGAGCATGGGCAAAAGCCAGCACAAACATCATTAAAACCAAAGAAAAAAACTGTTTTTTCATATATATACTATTTATCAATTAACAATGAATTTCAGTTTTGAGTTTGGAGTGTGGAGTTTGCAGTTAAACCTATCAACAATTTTCAAACTATATATTTACTACGCCATACAAACAGTTCCGAACTCCGAGTTCCGAATTCCGAATTTTTCCTTCTGTTCACTGATCACAGTTCACTAATTAATGATCCTGCACAAGGCGCACATTACATCCGTTAAAGCGGGCAGATATCATCATATAATTTATCAAATGATGTGAGAAATTCACCTCACACGCATTATTGCTTAGAGGATCGGAAACGACATTACGCGATGATGTCCAATAGTCGCCCATAATATTTACTTGACAAGTATGAATTGGGGGGCCGGTACAGAAACCGTTTGCCGGCAAGAAAACCGCACCGTTTTTCTCCAGCAATGTCCATTGCTCAACACTATATCTGTTCATCGAACCACTTCGGGGGACGAAAGATATTCCCTGCGGCATCTCCCAATAATCGGGGAGCAAAACCACGCCGCCGATACCGTCAATCACCGCGTATGAGAATTTTTGCAGTGCGTCCGGACGCTCGTCGAGGACATAACGCCATTCGTCAATAGTTAGGGTGCGCCAAAGGTTGGGCGCGTCGCCTCCGTTGGATATTGCATTGTACACTCCCCAGTCGTAGTTGGTACCTTCAATTGAATAACGGCCATTGCCATAATTTGCAGGGTTGGTGTCTCTCATATACGGATATTTGGCGTTGTACCCGCTTGTTCCCCATGCAAAGAGGTCTATCCAACCGGGATAAAGCGAGTCGGCATTGTCGTTGTCGTGACCCAAAGTGTCCCACTGGTGTTCGGCAAAACGCCACGTGCCACGCGCCACGGTGTCGCCCATCACCGCATGTGTGCCTATATTTGAGTATTGCAGGTTGCCCTGCGAGAAACGCACACGTTTGCTACGGGAGACAGAAAACAGTGCTTTCAACGTCCCTTGAGTGCCTTCGCTGAAAACCAACTCTACGGTGCCGCTAAGCAGTCGCGGATTCACTACCCAACGACTCTCGACACGAGCCCTGTCGATGGTGGCATAGCCCGTGTAACGCATGGTGTCGGTGATCTGGAAAGTATTGGTGGACAGGAGTTTGTCCATCGGCATAACACCACATTTGGCAATGGCATCGGCGCCGCCATTGCTGCGGTTAAGCAGTTTCTGCACGGCATTTCCGCTACCGGTGCTTACCGACAGCACACAAACGCCGGCATTACGCAAAGATATGTCGAACATGTTTTCGCCAGCGGCAAGCCATTGCTCGCTTCTTGCAACACACTGTCCTGCAAGGTTGTAAAGAGCCAGCACCGCCTTTTCGCTCTTGACGGCAGTAACGACCACCCTTGCCTTCCCCCTCAACGGATTGGGATATACCTGCATCTGCATTGGGCCACCCTGCACTTGCGTCAGACCTTCGGACTGACTAAGCGTGAGAAGGGTGTCGGGATAGAGCAAAGTCTCGCTCCAGCCACGTGTGAGGTTCTCAACACGCACCGAATCCAGTCGCACGTATCCCGAGTTCGACACTCCCGTGAAAGTAAGACGGACCGTCCGGGCGACAACGCCTTGAGCAACAAGGCATATTGCAAAAAGAAATATCGACAAATACTTTTTCATTTTTTGGAACTTTGGACTTAAGTCAATTAACAATGGACAATTAACAATGAACAATGGACAATAAACAATTACTAACCACCAATTACAAATTATCAATCAGTTCGGCCTGCTGTTGCTGCGGCGGGTATGCTGGTAGGTATAGGTGGATTTCTCAGTGCCGCCGGTGGAATATCTCTCGGTGACTTGGAACTTCAAGGTATTATAGGAGAGAATTATCACATTCCAAGAAACAGTGTACCCATCTTTGTTCGAGAGGGTCAGCGTTTCCCCTTTGTTGTCGAGGCTCCAATTGAACTCCTCAGTACCGTAGGCTGGCGGGTATATTTGGGCATAGCTCATTATCTCCACCTTTGCGGAGCGGTCATCGTTGAACTGCAGGTCGCGATAAAGGGCATATCCGCCTGTTTCCGTAAAAGAGGTATCGGAATCGGTGCCGGTCCTCACAACATCGATGCTCTGGTACTCCCAGTTGCCGAGAAGCAGCTCCTCGTCGTTGCTCAGCTTGTCGCAACTTGCAAAAGCTATCACCAAAGGCAATCCCAGCAGAACTGCCAACAAAGATTTCTTTACTTTTTTCATGATTTCAAAGTATTGATTATTAATATTTTAATTAAACAAAACCAATAACACACACTGCAAAACGGGTTGCCGTGTGGTTTTATCAATTTATAAAAACGATTAACAGGTGTTTTTATTGCGTGGTTGGAAATATTTGTCCACCCGCAACACTAAGCCCGTTACTACTGGGTATTGGAAAGATTTTCTATTCGAAAAACTGCAGCCAACCTCCTTTGGGGAAGAAAAGCATCAGCGCGAAGAAAAAGAACAGCACCACACAACCCAAAATGACCGCTATGCCCAACAATTTCAACAGAAAATTACGTTTTTTTCTACCTTTTTCCGCCCGGAAATTGTCGTAGTCGATGGTCATGGCTGTTCAGCGTATCATTTCTTCTTTGCCTGCTTTTTCAGCACTGCCACGGCCTCGTCGAGGGTTACCGTCATGGGGTCGGTGCCTTTGGGCAGTCGGTAGTTCTTGCCGTCGTACATCAGGTAGGGACCGAAACGGCCGGTGTTGGCCTGCACGTCCTTGCCCTCGTGCTGACCTATGGTGCGGGGCAGCAGCTTTTTCTGCTCGTCCTTGGCGTCCTTGGCGGCGATTATCTCGCAGCAGCGCTCGGCAGTGACGGTGTACGGGTCGTCGGTCTTGGCAAGGGAGTAGAACTTGCCGTCGAAACGCACGTAGGGTCCGAACTTGCCGATGGAGACGGTGAGGTCCTTGCCGTCCTTCTGTCCCGCCACACGCGGCAGGGCGAACAGCGCCAGCGCCTCGTCGAGGGTGATGGTGTCGATGCTCTGACTTTTCTTGAGCGAGGCGAAGGTGGGTTTCTCGTCGCTTTTCGACTCGCCAATCTGCACCATAGCGCCGTAGCGGCCTATCTTGGCATACACGTTCTTTCCGCTCTTGGGGTCGGTGCCGAGCAGACGCTCGCCGGTGGTGCGGTGGGTTTTCTCGCTCACCTGTTCAATGTTTTTGTGGAAAGGTTTGTAGAAACTTTCAATTATCTTGCGCCACGATTTCTTGCCGGAGGCTATCTCGTCGAAATCCTTCTCCACGGTGGCTGTGAAGTTGTAATCCACTATGTCGGCGAAGTTGTCCATCAGGAATGTGTTCACCACCATTCCGATGTCGGTGGGGAAGAGTTTGCTTTTCTCGGTGCCCACTTTCTCGGTTTTCTTGGCTTTCTTAACGGCTCCCTTGCTGAGTGTGAGCAGGTTGTATTCGCGCACGGTGCCTTCGCGGTCCTCTTTCACCACATACTCGCGTTTCTGTATGGTGGAGATGGTGGGAGCGTAGGTCGAAGGACGGCCGATGCCGAGTTCTTCGAGTTTTTTCACAAGGCTGGCCTCGGTGTAGCGTGGCGGATGTTGCGAGAAACGCTGTATGGCCTCGGCTTTGGCAAGGTCGAGGGTCATGCCTTTGGCGAGTGGCGGAAGCAGGTTTTCGCCGCCTTCCTCGTGCTCGTCGTCGGTGGATTCCATATACACTTTCAGGAAACCGTCGAAAAGCACCACTTCGCCGGAAGCGATGAATTTCTCACTACGTGTTGATATATTGATATTTACGGTAGTCTTTTCCAATTCGGCGTCGCTCATCTGCGAGGCGATGGTGCGTTTCCAGATAAGTTCGTAGAGACGTTTCTGCGAGGCATCGCCAGTGATGGTGTGGTTTTGCAGATAGGTGGGACGGATGGCCTCGTGTGCCTCCTGTGCGCCTTTGGTCTTGGTGTGGTACTGACGCGGTTTGGAGTATTTCTCGCCGTAGAGCGAAGTTATCTCCTGTTTGGCCATATTTATCGCCAACGATGAAAGGTTGACGGAGTCGGTACGCATGTAGGTGATAAGTCCCGACTCGTAGAGCTGCTGTGCCACCTGCATGGTGCGCGAAACGGAGAATCCCAGCTTGCGGCTGGCCTCCTGCTGCAGGGTGGAGGTGGTGAAGGGCGCTGTAGGTGTGCGTTTGGTGGGTTTCTTCTCGGTGGCGTCCACGGTGAAAGCGGCTCCGATGCAGTCGTTGAGGAACTGCTCGGCTTCGGCCTCGGTGTCGAACTTGTGCGAGAGCTCGGCGGAGAGGGTTTCCTTGCTGTCGGGGATGTCGAAAACGGCAACTACCTTGTAATGAGAAGTTTCCTTGAAGTTTTTAATCTCCTCCTCGCGTTCCACTATAAGCCTGACGGACACCGACTGCACACGCCCGGCCGAGAGCGAAGGTTTGATTTTGCGCCACAGAATGGGCGAAATTTCGTAACCCACCAGGCGGTCGAGCACACGACGGGCCTGCTGGGCGTCGACGAGGTTCATGTCGATGTCGCGCGGATTTTCGATGGCGTGAAGTATGGCGGGTTTGGTTATTTCGTTGAAAACTATGCGTTTGGTGTCTTTATTCTTGAGTTTCAGCGTCTCGTGCAAATGCCATGCGATGGCCTCCCCTTCGCGGTCTTCATCGGATGCCAGCCACACGGTGTCGGCCTTGGAGACCGCCGTTTTCAGCTCCGACACAAGTTTCTTTTTGTCGTCAGAAATTTCGTACAACGGCTCGAAACCGTTGGCGATGTCGATGCTCATCTCGTTTTTCATCAAGTCGCGCACGTGCCCGAAACTCGATTTCACTGTATAATCGCTACCTAAAAACTTCTCTATCGTCTTGGCCTTGGCCGGAGACTCCACAATTACAAGATTTTTTGCCATAATCTGTTTTTTCCCGTACTTATTATATTATATGTATAATCTCAAAACTTATATAACCACTTATTTTTCAATTTGTTATACACACAAATCCGATTTGCTGCGGCTGGTGCAAAATAACAGATAAAATTTTATTTATTCAAAACTTTTTTCAAAAAAAATTATATCACAGATGTCAACAAACTGAATTTCAAGAATTTTCTAAATTCAAAAATTCATTCTTCAATTTTTTTATTATTTCATTTCATGCCAGCGGATTGTAGAGACGTTTCCTGAAACGTCTCTATGAGGTGGAAATAATAATCCATAAATGTTGCGGCGGATTTTTAAAATCCGCCGCAACATATTTTTTTGCAAAAGATTGAATTACTGTGCGTTTTTTACGAGACGGACGGATAGACCATAAGAACGGACTTGGGTGCCAGTAGCAGAAACATTACCACTGTAAAAGTACAAGTAGTATGAACCTCCGCCACTGTGGTAAGATGTTGACCAATATTGACCATAAGAAGCGACATTGGTAACCGATGTGATATTGTTGAAGCCACGAACGCCTGCAGCAGGAAGGAATGTGCAACCAGCATTCTCCAAGGTGGTCCAAGTGGCAGGGTATATAACATTTGTTGTATATGCGGCTCCTATGGTGTTGGTACTGCTAAAAGCGTAAGTGGATGCACTCCAATTGTCGGGGACTATAATCAATCCCGGGACACCGTTCACTGTTGCCTTTGCATAACGCACGCCAGAGGTTGTGCTACGGGTATTCAAAAGATACACCCATTCATCTTTTGTAAGCGTACGCCATGTGCCCGGTGCATCAGTTGTTGAAGTCTTAGGGTTATAGATGGCATTATATACACCCCAATCATAGTTGGTATTTGAGATATTATTGTTTCTGCCATAATCGGTATATGTCGTACTTGTCATATATGGCTCTTTATTATAATATCCGCTTGTTCCCCAGCCAAATAAATCTATCCATCCAGAGTAGGAAGAAGATATGTTACTGTTGCCTGCGCCAATGGTATCCCACTGGTTGGGGGCAAAACGCCAAGTTCCTGCCGCATTGCCGCCACCTGCAACAGTATGTGTTGTGGCAGTAGAACCGCCGTTTTTGGCACTCCACTGCAAATTGCCAGGCGAGAAAAGCACTCTGGTGCCAGCACTAACGGAAAAGGTGTACGGACCCGCTGCCGTAGTGGTGAATGTTATCTGGT